>NZ_KB235904.1:2008640-2091712 GCF_000332155.1 Kamptonema formosum PCC 6407
AGTAATATTAGCCATAAGGGATGTCTTTTCCCGCTGGTTTGGCGTGGGTCATTGACTTTTTTCAAAAAGAGATTAGAGTATCCATATCTATTATATGAAGAGCGATCGCTAAAAATCTTATCAGATAGCGCGATCGCTTTTACTTTTCGCGATCGCACCGGAGAATGAAACCGCCCTGCCCCTCTCCCCCATCTCTCTTCCTTCTTCCCTAGCCCCTAGCCCCTAGCCCCTAGCCCCTAGCCCCTTCTTCAAACGGCCTTAACTACCAACACAGAACAAGCAGCATCCGCCACCACCTGAGAACTCACCGAACCCTCCAAAATTCGCTTCAAACCCGTTAAACCGCGACTCCCAATCACAATCAAATCAGCCTTATAAATATTAGCCAAACGCACAATTTCTTCCGCCGCATCCCCGGCCACAATCTCTACCTCACTCTGGCAAGGTAACTTCTCCTGATAAGATTGCAGAAGCTTTTCAATATGTCGATACGGTAATTCCTCAGAATTGAGATGGGGCTTGTCAGCAATCAATTCAAACTCAGATCCCGCCGAAGAAACCACATGAGAGAGAATAACTTTCGTCTCCGGTTCTAACCGAAATTGGTGCACAGCTACCATTACCTGGTCTATAGATTGCGAACCGTCAAGAGCCACCAAAATAGTCTTAAACACTAAAATTCCTCATCCCCGATATTTTCAGTTCGCAGCCGCACCGAGTCAGCGTGAGAAGGCAAACCTTCTGCTTTAGCTAAAACATTAATAGTTTTAGCCACTTTTTGCAGCGCCGTCGGCGAGTATTGAATCAAGCTGGAGTGTTTCATAAAGGTTTCCACTCCCAGCGGTGAGGCGTAACGGGCGGCCCCCGAAGTGGGCAGCGTATGATTCGGCCCCGCTAAATAGTCTCCCACAGCTTCCGGCGTGGAGCAACCTAAGAAAATTGCTCCTGCGTGGCGGATTTGGTCGAGGAGAGCCCAAGGATCGACTACTTCGAGTTCTAAGTGTTCGGGAGCGAATTCGTTAGATAGTTCTGCCGCTGCTTTCAGGGAATCTACAACTACAACTAAACCGTAGTTGGCGATCGCCTTTTCGGTCAATATCCGACGCGGGTGTTCCGCCAACTGGCGCTCTACTTCCGCCACCACCTTTCTTGCCAATACTGAGTCTGTGGTCAGTAAAATTGCCGCTGCCATTGAATCGTGTTCAGCTTGAGCCAACATATCCGCTGCCACATATACGGGGTTGGCTAAACCATCTGCAATAATCAGCACTTCTGAGGGCCCTGCCAAAGTGTCGATGCCTACAGTCCCATAGACCAGCTTCTTTGCCAGCGTTACATAAATATTGCCGGGCCCAGTGATTAAATCTACCTTGGGGATAGTGTCTGTACCGTAGGCCAAAGCTGCGATCGCCTGTGCTCCTCCCACCCGATAAATTTCCTCGATTCCGGCTTCCTGGGCTGCCACCAGCACCGCAGGAGCGATCTTTTTCTCTGGCCCTGGGGGAGTACACATGACAATACGCGGTACCTTAGCCACCTTCGCTGGCACGGCATTCATCAGCACCGTACTGGGATAGGCCGCCTGTCCCCCAGGAACGTAAAGCCCAGCTCGGTCTACGGGTGTGTAGCGCTTGCCCAAAACTACCTCGTCTTCCCCAAACTGCACCCATGACTTAGGAATGCGCTGTCGGTGAAAAGCTTCAATCTGCTGGCAAGCCAAGCGGATTGCATCTAATAATTCTTTGGATACTTGCTGGTAGGCCGCGTCCAATTCAGACCCGCTCACCCTCAACTCTTCAACATTTAGGGAAAGGTGGTCGAATTCAGCGGTATAGTGCAGCAGAGCCTTGTCGCCTTTGCGCTTTACGGCTTGCAGCACTTCCCGTACCGTTGCCTCTTTGTGAACAACCAAGTCGTCGTGGGTGCGATCGCAGATTCGTCGCAGTTCAGCTTGTGCTTCAACCCACTGAGTTATGATTCGCAGCATGGAGATTAGGAATGCCTACCGTAGGAATTGCCCGCCAGAAGAGCGGGGGAGCGGGGAGGGGGAGGGGGGCGGAGGGGAGGGGGCAGGGGGAGAGGGAGCTGGGAGATTTTTTCACATCTGCTCCTGTGCTTCTCTGCTCCCCTGCTCTCCTCCGTCCCCGCTCTTCTGCTAACCCTTAATCCTTGTTATAGCTTAACCTAGATTTTTTGGGGAATCGCGATTTAAGGGGAATAGATGTTATATTAGTTTGTCCGGTACTTTGTATTTTTAATTCAATACCAGCCAGAAATCACTGCCGACTATGCCCAATATTAAGTCCGCCATCAAACGAGTCGAAATTGCCGAGCGCAACCGACTGGAAAACAAAGCCTACAAGTCTGCTGTCAAAACTCTGATGAAGAAGTATTTGGCAGCCGTTGACACCTACGCCGCCGCTCCCACTCCCGAATCAATGGAGCAAGTACAGCAGCGGATGTCTGAGGCTTTCAGCAAAATCGACAAAGCTGTAAAGCGCGGCGTGCTACACCGCAATAATGGCGATCGCAAAAAATCTCGCTTGGCTAAGGCTCTCAAACGCAAACAGACCCCAGTTGTCAATTAAAAATTAAAAATTAAAAATTAAAAATAATTGAATTTTTAATTTTTAATTGATAGCTCTGACATACTCCTAAAAAAATAGTGCAGCTAATTGATACTCACGTTCACATCAACTTTGAGACGTTTAAAGACGATCTAGAAGCCGTGCGAGAGCGGTGGCGAGCAGCGGGAGTAGTCCGTCTAGTTCATTCTTGCGTAGAGCCGGAAGAATTTGCAGGAATTCAGGCGATCGCTAACCGCTTTGAGGAAGTATCCTTTGCCGTCGGCCTCCATCCCCTAGATGCCGACAAGTGGACGGAATCAACAGCAGAACAAATTTTAGAGCTGGCTAGTTCAGACTCTAGAGTAGTAGCGATCGGCGAAACCGGGTTGGACTTTTATAAAGCCAGCAACGCTCAGCAACAGATAGAAGCCTTTACCTCTCAACTGGCGATCGCCCAAAAGCTCAACAAACCCGTCATCATCCATTGCCGTGACGCAGCCGCGCCTATGGCCGCAATGCTGCGAGAATTTTGGCAAACTTCCGGGCCAGTTCGAGGCGTGATGCACTGCTGGGGAGGAACCCCAGAAGAAACCGAATGGTTCTTAGACCTGGGCTTCTATATCAGCTTCAGCGGGACTGTCACCTTTAAAAAAGCTGTCCAAATTCAAGAATCAGCTCGCAAAGTCAAAAGCGATCGCCTCCTGATCGAGACCGACTGCCCCTTTCTCGCCCCCGCCCCCAATCGCGGCAAACGCAACGAACCAGCCTACGTGCGCCACGTAGCCGAGGAAGTTGCTAGATTAAGAGAAGTATCCTTAGAAACTCTCTGCCAGCAAACTACCAGGAATGCCTGCGAGCTTTTTGACCTATCAGAGCACAAATAGTGCCAGAATATAGGATTGGGGATCGGCAATCAGCCCTTGAGTAAAACGGGCATTAATCTAGAAATTGTCGATGGCGCGACTTCCCCAAGAACAAAAGGTCTACAGCCTGCTAGTATCGCAATTGCGTCCTATAATTTAAAGAGAGGAAACCGCGATCGTAATGAATTGGCACTGTATCTTCAAAAATATCAAAAATCGCGAGTTCCGCTTGCGGGATTTAATCACACCAATGTCATCAATTTTAGTAGTCAATTTGGGAAAGGCTTTCCCCAAAACTGGCAGAGCAATAGAACGCAAAGCGAACATATTGTCTAGAAAATCTCTATACAGTATGTCTGCTGTCAGTTTTGGCGATTGGTGCGCCAGGGAAACTGCTACCCAAGAATCTACATATAAATATTCCATAAAAAGCAATAAGCAACAAACGACAAGTACAAGAGTCCCGTGAGGGCGTTCTTAGAAAGGCAAGAGCCACACAGTTTGAGGAAACCCATGACTAATCAGATTTACACACCACAACCCAGCTTCACCTTACCTGACCTGATCGAAATTCAGCGGGCATCATTCCGCTGGTTTCTAGAATCGGGCCTAATCGAAGAACTAGACAGCTTTTCGCCCATCACCGACTACACGGGAAAACTAGAACTCCACTTCTTAGGCAAAGACTTCAAACTCAAGCGCCCCAAATACGACGTAGACGAAGCCAAGCGTCGGGATAGCACTTATGCCGTCCAAATGTACGTCCCCACCCGCCTGATCAACAAAGAAACAGGCGAAATCAAAGAAATGGAAGTCTTCATCGGCGATTTGCCCTTGATGACAGAGCGCGGTACCTTCATCATTAACGGTGCAGAGCGAGTCATAGTCAACCAAATCGTGCGATCGCCCGGAGTCTACTACAAATCGGAAACAGACAAAAACGGTCGCCGCAGCTACAACGCCTCACTGATTCCCAACCGAGGCGCGTGGTTGAAATTTGAGACGGATAAAAACGATTTAGTGTGGGTGCGAATCGACAAAACCCGCAAACTTTCCGCCCAAGTCTTGCTCAAGGCCCTGGGCCTGTCTGATGGCGAAATCCTCGATGCTCTGCGCCACCCCGAATACTTCCAGAAAACCATAGAAAAAGAAGGTCAGTTCGGGGAAGAAGAAGCCTTAATGGAACTCTACCGCAAACTGCGACCGGGGGAACCGCCCACAGTCGCCGGGGGAGAACAACTGCTAAACTCCCGTTTCTTTGACCCCAAACGCTACGACCTCGGAAAAGTGGGACGCTACAAGCTCAACAAAAAGCTGCGCCTCTCCGTTCCCGACACCATGCGCGTGCTCACTCCCCAGGATATTCTCTCTTGCGTGGATTACCTGATTAACCTGGAATTTGATATCGGCTCTACTGATGATATCGACCACTTAGGCAATCGGCGGGTGCGTTCCGTAGGAGAACTGTTGCAAAACCAAGTCCGGGTGGGACTTAACCGCTTAGAGCGGATCATTCGGGAACGGATGACTGTGAGCGATGCTGAATCCCTGACTCCTGCTTCCCTGGTGAATCCCAAACCATTAGTAGCGGCAATTAAGGAATTCTTCGGGAGTTCCCAGCTATCGCAGTTCATGGATCAGACTAATCCCCTTGCGGAACTGACCCACAAACGCCGACTTTCAGCCTTGGGCCCCGGCGGTTTGACCAGGGAAAGAGCGGGTTTTGCGGTGCGCGACATTCACCCCTCCCACTACGGCCGGATTTGCCCGATTGAAACCCCGGAAGGGCCCAATGCGGGTTTGATTGGTTCCTTGGCAACTCACGCGCGGGTGAATCCCTACGGATTTTTGGAAACGCCGTTTTATCCAGTGGAAAAAGGGCGAATATTGCGCGATCGCGCCCCTGCTTACATGACTGCGGACGAGGAAGATGACCTCCGCGTTGCCCCCGGTGATATTCGTACTGATGCTGAGGGGAATATTCAAGGGGATTCCGTACCCGTGCGCTATCGTCAGGAGTTCACGACTACGACTCCCATGCAGGTAGACTATGTGGCCGTGTCTCCCGTGCAGATTGTCTCCGTGGCAACTTCCCTGATTCCCTTCCTCGAACACGATGACGCTAACCGGGCGCTGATGGGCTCGAATATGCAGCGGCAAGCAGTACCTTTGTTGTTGCCAGAACGCCCCTTAGTGGGGACGGGTTTGGAAGCTCAAGCGGCGCGAGATTCTGGGATGGTGGTGGTTTCTAAGTTTGATGGGGAAGTGGTCTATATTGACGCTACTCGGATTATTGTCAAGAGCATTAAGCCCGGTGTCGTTGAGGAAGAAGTGCATTTTAGCATTCGCGACTATAGCGATTTGCGTTCCAAAAATCCCCATGCTTTTAAGGCAAAATATGCCGGTTTTATCGAGTACGAACTTCAGAAATATCAGCGTTCAAACCAAGATACTTGTCTCAATCAGCGGCCGCTGATTTATGAAGGAGATTTTGTGGTGGCCGGGCAGGTGCTAGCGGATGGCTCTTCTACGGAGGGGGCAGAGTTGGCTCTGGGTCACAATATCTTAGTAGTTTATATGCCTTGGGAAGGCTACAACTATGAAGATGCGATGCTCATTTCCGAGCGCTTAGTTTATGAAGATGTTTATACTTCCATTCACATTGAGAAGTATGAAATCGAAGCTCGACAAACTAAACTGGGGCCTGAAGAAATTACCCGCGAAATTCCGAATGTGGGGGAAGATTCCCTTAGACAATTAGACGAACAAGGCATTATCCGTAAGGGTGCCTGGGTAGAAGCTAGCGATATTTTGGTGGGGAAAGTTACGCCCAAGGGGGAAAGCGACCAACCGCCAGAGGAGAAGTTATTGCGGGCAATTTTCGGGGAGAAGGCCCGCGATGTCCGAGATAATTCTCTGCGAGTTCCCAATGGGGAAAAGGGGCGCGTCGTGGACGTGCGGGTATTTACGCGCGAACAGGGCGATGAATTGCCACCGGGGGCGAATATGGTGGTACGGGTGTACGTGGCCCAGAAACGCAAGATCCAAGTGGGAGATAAAATGGCGGGGCGACACGGGAATAAAGGTATCGTCTCTCGGATTTTGCCGAAGGAAGATATGCCTTATTTGCCCGATGGCCGG
The DNA here is from genome assembly GCF_000332155.1 of Kamptonema formosum PCC 6407. Taxonomy (GTDB): domain Bacteria; phylum Cyanobacteriota; class Cyanobacteriia; order Cyanobacteriales; family Microcoleaceae; genus Kamptonema; species Kamptonema formosum. The sequence goes on from NZ_KB235904.1 coordinate 2,015,212, forward strand.
CCCGTAGATATCGTCCTCAATCCTTTGGGCGTACCGTCGCGGATGAACGTGGGCCAGATTTTTGAATGCCTGTTGGGATGGGCGGGTGAGAATTTGGGCTTGCGGTTTAAGATCGTGCCTTTTGATGAAATGCACGGGGCTGAGAAATCGCGGGAAAGCGTACACGGCAAGTTACGGGAAGCGCGGGAGAAAACGGGTAAGGGTTGGATTTTTGATGAAAATCATCCAGGGAAATCTACTGTTTTTGACGGACGGACTGGGGAGGCTTTCGATCGCCCGATTACTGTGGGCGTGGCTTATATGCTCAAGCTGGTTCACTTGGTTGATGATAAGATTCACGCCCGGTCTACGGGGCCCTATTCTTTGGTCACTCAACAACCTTTGGGTGGTAAAGCACAGCAAGGAGGTCAACGGTTTGGAGAGATGGAAGTATGGGCGCTGGAGGCCTTTGGCGCGGCTTATACTTTGCAGGAACTTTTAACTGTGAAGTCCGATGATATGCAGGGACGCAATGAGGCCTTGAATGCGATCGTTAAGGGTAAGGCGATACCGCGCCCTGGTACGCCGGAATCCTTTAAGGTGCTAATGCGCGAGTTGCAGTCTTTGTGTTTGGACATTGCAGTTCACAAGGTAGAGACTGCGGAGGATGGATCTTCACGAGATGCAGAGGTCGATTTGATGGCTGATGCTCTTGGGAGGCGATCGCCCTCTCGGCCTACTTACGAATCGATTTCTAGAGATGAAATTGAAGACGAAATGTAGAAAATAGTTAACTGTTAACTGTTAACTGTTAACTGTTAGGTTTCTTAGTAGTAGGGACTTTAGTCGCTTGTCTTTCTAGAATTGAGCGACTAAAGTTACTAAGAGTTTGAGGGAGGACAGCATTGTGAGTTTTTTAGTAATATAGCAACCGCTGTTGTCGGTTAGGACGTTCTGATTTACACCAAACTCGCTGATTCTATTCCCTGCTTCCCCTGCTTTCCTTTCTTCCCCTAGTCCCTAGCCCCTAGCCCTGAGCATCGTAACCGCCAAGGCAGTTGCTATAACTAACAAATTTAAGGAGTAAATATGGCTAAATTAGAACAAAGATTTGACTACGTTAAAATTGGATTGGCTTCTCCCGAACGGATACGACAATGGGGAGAAAGAACTTTACCAAACGGTCAAATAGTAGGGGAAATTATAAAACCAGAGACCATAAATTACAGAACATTAAAACCCGAAATGGACGGCTTGTTTTGCGAGCGGATATTCGGGCCGGCAAAGGATTGGGAATGCCATTGTGGTAAATACAAAAGAGTCAGACACAGAGGCATTGTCTGCGAAAGATGCGGTGTCGAAGTCACTGAATCTCGCGTCCGCAGACACCGGATGGGCTTTATTAAATTAGCAGCTCCAGTTGCCCATGTTTGGTATCTCAAAGGTATTCCTAGTTACATGGCAATTTTGTTAGATATGCCCTTGCGGGATGTCGAACAAATTGTCTATTTCAACGCTTATGTAGTTCTCAACGCCGGCAATGCCGATAATCTTACTTACAAACAACTGCTGGCTGAGGATGCTTGGCTAGAAATCGAAGACCAACTCTACAGCGAAGACTCGGAGTTGTCCGGCGTAGAAGTTGGTATTGGTGCAGAAGCATTGCAAACTTTACTGCAAAACATCAACTTAGAATCAGAAGCAGAACAGTTGCGAGAAGATATTGCCGGCGCAAAGGGTCAGAAGCGGGCAAAACTAATTAAGCGCCTGCGGGTGATTGACAACTTCATTGCTACTGGCTCAAAACCAGAATGGATGGTGTTATCAGTAGTTCCCGTCATTCCCCCCGACTTGCGACCGATGGTGCAACTAGATGGGGGTCGGTTTGCTACTAGCGACCTTAACGATCTCTATCGCCGCGTAATTAACCGCAACAATCGCCTCGCGCGACTCCAAGAAATTCTCGCCCCAGAAATCATCATCCGCAACGAAAAGCGGATGCTGCAAGAAGCTGTGGACGCGCTGATTGACAATGGTCGTCGGGGACGCACAGTAGTGGGAGCAAATAACCGCCCGCTGAAGTCCCTCTCAGACATCATTGAAGGGAAACAGGGGCGCTTCCGGCAAAACTTGCTGGGTAAACGGGTTGACTACTCTGGTCGTTCCGTGATCGTAGTCGGGCCCAAGCTGAAAATCCATCAATGCGGCTTACCCAGGGAAATGGCGATCGAACTGTTCCAGCCTTTCGTCATCCACCGCCTGATCCGTCAAGGATTAGTCAACAATATCAAAGCAGCGAAGAAGTTGATCCAGCGCAGCGATCCTTCAGTGTGGGACGTGCTCGAAGAAGTGATCGAAGGGCATCCAGTGCTGCTTAACCGGGCTCCAACCCTTCACCGCTTAGGAATTCAAGCTTTTGAGCCAATTTTAGTAGAAGGGAGAGCAATACAATTACACCCCTTAGTTTGTCCCGCATTCAACGCCGACTTTGATGGCGACCAAATGGCCGTTCACGTACCTCTATCTCTAGAGTCTCAAGCAGAAGCAAGACTGCTAATGCTGGCTTCTAATAATATCTTGTCACCAGCGACAGGACGGCCAATCGTAACGCCTTCTCAAGATATGGTGCTCGGTTGCTACTACTTGACAGCGGAGAATCCCCAGACCCAAAAAGGGGCGGGTCGTTATTTCGCTAATTTTAACGATGCAGTTATTGCCTACGAACAGGGGGTAATTCATCTCCATTCTTACATCTGGGTGCGCTTTGACGGTGCAGTGGAAAATGTGGAGGCGGAGGGCGATCCGAAGGTTGAAAATTTGGCGAACGGTACTGTAAGTAAAGAGTACAAATTCCGTAGGGTAAGGGAAGACAAGGATGGGGTGATGCTTTCTCAATACATCCGCACGACAGCGGGGAGAATTATTTATCACCAAACAATTGAGTCGGCAATTAATAGTTAATTGTTAACGGTTAACGGCTAATGGCTAATGGCTAATGGCTAATGGTAAGAAAAAGTTTTGAGTTAAAGATTTAATTTCATAACTGATATGTACCAAATTAGCAATTAGCAATTAGCAATTAGCAATTAGCAATTAGCAATTAGCAATTAGCAATTAGCAATTAGCAACTAATAACAGGAAAGATAATGGCAGACAACAAAGTGATTTTTCGCAACCGTGTTGTGGATAAGGGTCAGCTCAAGAAATTGATTTCTTGGTCATTCACTCACTGCGGAACAGCGCGGACGGCAACTCTGGCAGACCGCCTCAAAGATTTGGGTTTCAGATATGCAACTAAAGCCGGGGTTTCTATTAGTGTAGATGACTTGGTAGTGCCACCATCAAAGCGATCGCTAATTGAAGCAGCCGAAGAAGAAATTCGCATAGCCGAAACTCGCTATACAAGGGGCGAAATTACGGGGGTAGAGCGGTTCCAGAAAGTAATTGATACTTGGAATAGCACCTCCGAAGACCTTAAAGATGAAGTTGTGAAGAATTTCCGGGCTTCAGATCCTTTGAACTCCGTGTATATGATGGCTTTCTCTGGGGCGCGGGGCAACATCTCCCAAGTCCGCCAATTAGTAGGAATGCGAGGATTGATGGCAGACCCGCAAGGGGAAATCATTGACTTGCCAATTAAAACTAATTTCCGGGAAGGATTGACAGTCACCGAGTATATTATTTCCTCCTACGGCGCGCGCAAAGGTTTAGTAGACACGGCATTGCGGACGGCGGATTCGGGTTACTTAACGCGCCGCCTTGTTGATGTTTCCCAAGATGTAATTGTCAGAGAATTTGACTGCGGGACTACAAGGGCATTGCGAGTCCGTCCCATGTCTGACGGCCAGAAAATATTGATTCCCCTCAGAGATAGACTATTTGGGCGGGTATTGGCAGCAGATGCGATCGACCCGAAAACGGGAAAACCAGTGCAAGCGGGAGAATTACAGGCAGTTCGCAATCAGGCCTGCGATGAAGAGTTAGCCGTCGCGATCGATAAAAGTGGGTTATCAGAGGTGATGGTGCGATCGCCCCTGACTTGCGAATCAACGCGGTCAGTTTGCCAGCACTGTTATGGTTGGTCGTTAGCCCACGCCGGGATGGTGGATTTGGGAGAAGCGATCGGCATTATTGCCGCGCAGTCGATAGGGGAACCGGGTACGCAGTTAACCATGCGGACTTTCCACACGGGGGGCGTATTTACTGGGGAAGTTGCCAAACAAGAAAAGGCGGAGTTTGCAGGCACGGTCAAGTTTCAGGATTTGCGCGTCCGTCCTTTCCGCACCCGACACGGGGAAGACGCATTCGTGGCAGAAAATAATGGCCTGTTAGTGCTGACGGGGGCTGAGGGTTCTCAGGGTAAAAAAGCTAAAGCCCAGAAAGTAGCGATCGCTGTCGTCCAAGGTTCGACGCTGATGGTCAAAGATGGGGCAACGGTGCAACCAGGGGATTTCTTAGCAGAAGTGCCTCTGGCCGGTCGCGCCGCCCGGAAAACTACGGAAAAAGTGACTAAAGACGTAGCGACAGATTTAGCTGGCGAGGTCAAATTCGATGGCGTAGTCCCCGAAGAAAAAACCGACCGCCAAGGGAACACCACCCGCATTGCTTCCAGGGGAGGCTTGATCTGGATTTTATCGGGGTCAGCCTACAACTTACCGCCCTCGGCAGAACCCGCAGTCAAGAATGGCGATCGCATTAAATCCGGCGGCGTACTGGCCCAAACCAAGCTAGTCTCAGAACATGGCGGTCTGGTGCGGATTGCTGACCAGCGGGAAATCGAAATTATCACCGCTTCCGTGCTCCTAGACCGAGCTAAAGTGCGAGTAGAAAGTGCCGGCGGCCGCGACCACTATACGATTGAAACCATTGAAGAAGGCACTGGGGACTGGGGACTAGCGAGTAGGGGAGGAGAAGAAGAAAATTCTGCCTCTTCTCCCTCTTCCCTAGCCCCTAGCCCCTCTCCCCTAGCCCCTTCTAAAGTACAGCGGTTTTCGCTGTTAGCTACTCCCGGCTCTAAGGTACAAAATGGGGAAGTTGTCGCTGAGTTAATGGACGATACTTACCGCACTGCCACCGGGGGCATTATCAAATATGCCGGTGTGGAAGTACACAAGCGCGGTAAGGCAAAACTGGGCTACGAAGTAGTCAAAGGCGGCACCTTACTCTGGGTTCCCGAAGAGTGCCACGAGGTAAATAAGGATATTTCCTTGCTGTTAGTAGAAGACGGTCAATATGTCGAAGCTGGGGCAGAAGTCGTCAAGGATATTTTCTGTCAAACTAACGGCGTAGTCGAGGTGATGCAGAAAAATGACATCCTCCGCGAAATTGTGATTAAACCAGGGGAACTGCATTTAATTGATGGCCCCGTTGGTGCTTTGGCAGAAGGCAAAATCGTCAATCCCGGCACGGAAGTGATACCAGGCCTGGTTGTCGAAGAACTGAGATATGCCGAGTATGTGGAGACTACCGAGGGCCCAGCCTTATTATTGCGGCCAGTAGTAGAGTTTCCCGTACCCGATCGTCCCAGCGTACCTTCTCAAACGGCGATCAGCGAATCCATTGCCCTACGAGCCGTACAGCGCCTACCTTATAAAGATGGGGAACGGGTGAAGTCAGTCGATGGCCTGGAGTTATTGCGGACGCAGTTGGTGCTAGAAATTGGTAACGATGCCCCCTATTTAGCTGCGGATATTGAACTGTTGCCCGATGAAGAAGAACCGGGTTCGATGCGTTTGCAACTGGTGATTCTGGAATCTCTGGCGATTCGACGAGATGCGATCGCAGATTCTACTCAGGGCAGTACGAATACTGGCTTGTTAGTGAAAGATGGCGATGTCATCGCGCCGGGGGCAGTGGTGGCGCGGACGGAAATTCTCTGTAAGGAATCTGGGGAAATTCGCGGTATTCGTTCTCGCAGTAACGAACCTGTACGCCGGATTTTAATCGTTCGCGATGCCGATTTAATGTCAATTGAGGTTTCCGGGGCTCTGGCAATACAGCCGGGTTCTCTGGTGGTGGCCGGTGCGGAAATTGCCCCCGGAGTGTTTATTGAGGAATCTGGTCAGGTGATTTCTGTGGAGGCAATAGCAAGCGAGAACGCAGAGGGGGCCACATCCGCCGTAGCTGTTCCCAAGCACCGCTTAACGATGCGAATTGCTCGGCCTTATCGGGTTTCCAATGGTGCTGTTCTCCACGTCCAAGATGGCGATTTAGTACAACGGGGTGACAACTTAGTGATTCTGGTCTTTGAACGAGCGAAGACGGGAGACATCATCCAAGGGTTGCCTCGGATTGAAGAGTTGCTGGAAGCCCGGAAGCCAAAGGAAGCCTGTATTTTGGCTAAGCGGGCTGGTGTTGCTCAAGTCGATATGGATGAAGACGGGGCAGGTATGAAGGTAATTGAGGATGATGGTCGGATTGAAGATTATCCGATGTTACCTGGTCAGAATGTGGTTGTGTCTGAGGGGCAACGGGTGGAGGCTGCCGATCCTTTGACCGATGGCCCAGCGAATCCCCATGAGATTGTGGAGATTTTCTTCTCGGCTCTCAAGGAGCGCGGGGTTTCTACTTGGGATGCTGCTTTGCAGAGTTTCCAGCAGGTACAGGCGTTTTTGGTGAATGGGGTGCAAGAGGTTTATCAGTCTCAGGGGATTGATATTTCTGATAAGCACATTGAGGTCATCGTCCGCCAGATGACGAATAAGGTGCGGATTGATGATGGTGGCGATACGACGATGTTGCCTGGGGAACTGGTGGAGTTGCGGCAGGTGGAACAGGTGAATGAGGCGATGAGTATTACTGGTGGTGCGCCGGCGGATTATACTCCCGTGCTACTGGGGATTACTAAGGCTTCCCTGAATACTGATTCGTTTATCTCGGCGGCTTCCTTCCAAGAGACGACGCGGGTGTTGACTGAGGCGGCGATAGAGGGTAAGTCTGATTGGCTGCGAGGCCTGAAGGAAAACGTGATCATCGGGCGGTTGATTCCGGCTGGGACTGGATTCAATGCCTATGAGGATTCTATGAATGCCGATCTAGCTTACGATGCTGGGGTATTTGATGAGGGAGTTGAAGGGGTTGAGGATGTGGTTCTCGACGATCGCATTGCTCGCCGCGCTTATACGTCTGACCGCAGTTTTGATGTTAAAAATGCTGCGGACGACGATGCTGATGTCGATATTGATGTCGATGATGAGGATGATGATGATTTTGAGGAGGAGGCGATCGTTATTGATGATGAATTAGAAGAGGGCGCTGAGGATGCGATCTCTTCAATCATGGAGGATGATGACATGATTGGCTATGACTTTGATGAGGATGAAGATTAAAAGTTAGGGGCTAGGGGCTAGGGGCTAGGGGCTAGGGAAGAGAGGCTAGGGAAATAAAGGGAAGAGAGAGGTAGAGGTTAAAAGAAATCAGCAGCTTTCTTCTTCTCTTGCCCTATTTTCTAGCCCCTAACCCCTTTCTTCCCTGAGCATCGGAGCATCGGAGCATCGTAACCCCTTCTTCCCTAGCCCCCAGCCCCTAGCCTTTAACCCCTTCTTCCCTTCTTCCCTAGCCCCTAGCCCCTAGCCCCTAGCCCCTCTTCTCTAGCTATTTAAGTTGCGCTGTTGTGACGTAAAGCTCTTTTGTTATGTCAAGACGGCGCACTTTTAGTTTTAGGTTTTGACCAACTCTGCTATTTTCTACGATGTTTTGTACTTGAGCGGCGCTGGTGACAGCTTCGTTGTCAATCTCGACTATGACATCGCCACTGCGAATTCCAGCTTTTAGAGCGGGGGTATCAGGCATAACTCGCATAACCAGTACGCCTTTTATTTCTGACACTCTAAAAGGAGCATTGGGGTCAGCGTTATTTTCTCTGGCGATTTCTGGGGTAAGCGTGACCATTTGGATGCCTAAGAAGGGGTGGCTGACTTCTTCTCCTTTGGCTAATTGGGTGATAATTGTTTTTGCTTTGTTAATGGGGATGGCGAAGCCTATTCCCATTGCATCAGGACGAATGGCTGTGTTAATGCCGATTACTTCTCCAGAGTCATTGAGGAGAGGGCCGCCGGAGTTGCCGGGGTTGATGGCTGCGTCAGTTTGAATGAAGTCGAGCCGCTTGTCGGGGATGCCAACTGCTGCGGATGAGCGTTTGAGGGTGCTGATGATGCCGAGGGTTACGGTGTTGTCAAATCCAAGGGGGTTGCCGACTGCGATCGCCCAGTCTCCTACTTCTACAACATCGGAGTTTCCTAAGCTAGCAATGGGTAAATTGCTACTTGGGGCGGTAATTTTAACTGCGGCTAAGTCTGTGATTTCGTCTGTACCGAGTACTTCTCCTGTATAGATAGTACCGTCGTTTAAGGTGACTGTTACTTTATCTGCGCGATCGACTACGTGGGCGTTTGTGAGTACAATCCCACTTTTGTCGATGATGAAGCCGGAACCTTGACCTCGGAGGCGCTCTGAGCGCGGAATTTGGGAGCGTAAGTCGTCTCCAAAAAAGCGACCGAATAAGGGATCGTTATAAAATGGGTCGAGGGAACGAGTGACTGTACGCTCGGTGTCAATCCTGACTACGGCTGGCCCTACTCGCTTTACCGCTGCGGCGACGAAACTGCCGTGAGTTTCTGGATCTGGGGAACTACGAAGTGCAACTTGAAGCTTTGCAGGTAATATTTGCTGGCTAGAGCTAGGCAGATCGGGGAGGTTTGCAGCGATCGCTGGTTGTGGTGGTAAGCTGAAGCTGAAGGTGGCGATCGCGATCGCCAATGTCATTACCAACAGACGGGCAATACTTTGGGCGCGAAGCGACGGCTGTGAAAACTTTAAAAATCCCATAGCGTCAATCTTTCTCGGACTAGGTTGGTTAAGTTTAGAGAGGTTTTCGTAAACTCTCTGATGTGCAGTTATAGCAACCGCTTTCAGCGGTTAGGGGCTAGGGGCTAGGGGCTAGGGACTAGGGAAGAAGAGGAAGAAGGGAATAGAATTAAGGGTTTGAGGAAACTAGAATGTCCTAACCACCTTGGCGGTTGCTATATCTATTCTTAAAGATATTGTGACAGTTAAAATACAAAAATTCAGGACTTAGAATCAAGCGATCGGAGTTCTACTTAGTGGTAGGGCGTGCGATCGCTGCCAACCATCTCTAGCTCTGAAAAACATCGCTTGTTTGCGGGCTTGTTTGTGGGAGCGCTCACCTGACGTTTAATTTTGTCCCTCTACGATTATGCTAAATTTTAATTATTGACAAACCAACTCCGATAGTAAGTGCTAAGTCTTTTACTGTCTTGACTTGACAACTTTTGAGCAGATACAAGGCTTGAATTTTTTGAAAGCTACTAGCAGTTTTTTGTTTTGTTAATAGGCTCTTAAGTTCTTCGGCTGTTTCTGCGATCTCGATCTTGCATACCCCCACCATATCAATTACCTCATCCAAGAGCGTATCTCGCCCGAAACTTATTGATTGTTACTAACTACTCATCGAAAAATTGTGGAATAATGCAGAATTTAAAAGTCATTATTCTGAATAATTTTTATTAATCTCTGACTACTGACTCCTGCATTCTTGTTTTGGAAAAAATTCTGTTTTTAATAAAAGATCGTTGGTATTTGATAGTATTCTAGAAAGCTCAGAGTTAATCTACAACTCTAATCGCACCCTGACGCAGACTTTCAAACATCCGATTGATAGAGTTTTGTTCTTCAGAACTCAGAAAATCTTTTGCCAGTAACATCGACATCAACCGCCGCCGATCGGTACGGGTAATTCTCCGAGTAGAAAATATTTCTAACACTATTTGCTCGATACTGAGTTGGGGAGCGCTGACTTGAGGTGTCATCATCTTTATGGGAACTCAACACTATCAGTATCGTTTATACATACCCTTTGACGTGCGATCGCCAACTCTTAAATTATGTGATAACACTTACAGTTATAAGTGATATTAATCACAACTTACTTAAGTAAACTCAGAAGCGAACTCTATCTTAATCTTTACTTTTTCATCCGGTCAAGCCGCGTCAGTCAGAGTATTTTGCATTCAATGAGACATAGAGAAGCAATAATGAACGTTGACGAACTGCTGAGGCTATACGCAACAGGAGAAAGAAATTTCAGTGGAGTATACCTACCAGAGGTGTATCTCTGTGACGCAGAGCTAATTGGAGCCAACCTATGCGAATCAGATATTACCGGAGCTAACCTGAGTAAAGCCAAACTCAACAGAGCCAACCTCAGCAAAGCCAATCTCAGCAACACCAATCTCAGCGGTACAGATCTGGGAGGAGCTGACATGACAGAAGCAATTTTAACTGAAGCAAACCTGTGTCGAGCCGACCTGATCGGTACTAATCTTAGCAAAGCTGACTTGAGCAGAGCCTTCCTCACCCAGGCAAATTTCATCGGAGCCAATATTTCTAGAGCAATCCTATGTCAGACAGACTTGCACGGAGTCAACCTCTACGGAGTAAATCTGCGTCGAGCAATTCTTACCGAAGCTGACCTAATCGGAGCCAATTTAACTAAGGTAGACCTCAGTGGAGCCGACTTAATGGGAGCTAGCCTAATTAGAGCAGACCTAACTGAAGCTATCTTAAGTGCCGCAGACCTGACTGGTGCCAACCTACTAGGCGCAAACCTAACTGGAGTCAACCTCAGTGGAGTATATCTTAAGGGCGCAACCATGCCCGACGGTACAGTTCACGACTAATTGCCCTTCTATTTTGGCAGCCTGCGAAGAACTGGTGGTAAATTAAGGAGTAATGAGCTGTTAAGCGAAAATTACTCCTTAGCAATTTTAGTTTTAATTTTATTGCAAATAAGCGATACTAAGAGTATTTTAGATTTTATATTTTGGATTTTAGAGGCTAAAAATGAAACTCAGAATCCTCGCAACTGCAACGCTGCTAACCGCGATTTTCCCAGCCATTGCTGCATCTGCCGAGAATATTGAACATACACAACAGCTACTAGCAACCCGACAGTGTTCTCAGTGCGACCTCAGCGGTGCAGGTCTAGTTTTAGCCAACCTGACTGGAGCAGATCTCAGAGGTGCTAACTTGAGCGGTGCCAATCTCAGCCGCGCTAACCTTAGTGGTGCAGATCTTACAGGCGCAAACCTCAGCGGTACTAGCCTCTATGGTGTCAACTTGAGCGGTGCCAATCTCACAGGTGCAAATCTCAGTGGTGCTGATTTGAGAACTGCTTATTTAGGTAATGCCAATTTAGCTAGCATTAATCTGAGTAATGCACAATTACTAGGAGTTAGGGGATTGCCAACCAATATCGGGGAAGCAGAGGACTTCTATAGATTAGGGTTGGCAGAAGCCAAAGCTGGAAACTACAGAAATGCCATAGATTATTACAATCAAGCACTCAGCCTCAAACCCGATCTAGCAGTAGTGTATTTTGCGCGAAGTATGTCTCGCGCTGACTTGGGAGACTTTCCAGGCGCGACTCAGGATGCTCAGATAGCTAATCAACTCTTTGCCTCTCAAGGAAATGCTAGAGGTCAGGAAGTGTCGAAGCAGTTAGAGCAAGCGATCGTAACCCGTCAAAAGCCAACGGAACCTCAAACCAGTGGCGGAGGATGGATGAATGCTTTAGGAGCGTTAGGATCTGTCTTACTAAAAGTCCTGTTTTAAATTTGTACGATGGGTGGATCGCGTGAAGAAGGGGCTAGGGGCTAGGGACTAGGGGCTAGGGAAAGAGGGGGGAGATGGGGAGCAGGGGGGCGGGGGAGCAGGGGGAGGATGGGGAAGATAGGGAAGATAGGGGAGATGGGTAATAGCCATTACCAATTACCCATTAGCAATTAGCCATTAGCCATTAGCCATTAATTTACTGGAATTTCAATCCTAAACTCAGTACCTTCCCCTGGTTGAGAAATACACCTAAGTACACCTTTGTGTTTTTCTACTATAATTTGGTAGCTGATTGATAAACCTAATCCCGTCCCTTGACCGACAGGCTTAGTGGTAAAAAAGGGATTAAATATCTGAGAAACCAAATTTTGAGGAATTCCTTGACCATTATCTTGAATGGAGATAACCGCAGTTTCAGGATCGGTCAATTCAGTCCGAATCCGAATGTAAGCCGGCGTATCATTAGGCGTAAAAAATATTGAGTTTTGAGTCGAAATTCCGGTATCTTCTAAGTTTTTTTGCCTCATACCCCGATCTCGAATCCCCATTTCTAGAGCATCAATAGCATTGCTAATGATATTCATAAATACCTGATTTAACAGACCAGCATAACACTCAACTAGCGGCAGATTTCCATACTCTTTGAAAAGCTCAATAGCAGGACGGTCTGGCTTAGCTTTGAGCCGATGCTGCAAGATTACCAGCGTACTTTCTAGACCTTCGTGGATGTCAACTGGTTTTTTATCTGCTTGATCTAAGCGTGAGAAATTGCGTAAAGACAGAACTAGCTGGCGAATACGCTCGGCTCCCATTTTCATTGAGTCGAGAATTTTTGGTAAATCTTTTGCCAGAAAGTCTAAATCAATAGCTTGGGTATGTTCGCTAATTCGATCGTTGGGTGCAGGGTACTCCTGTTCGTACAATTCTACTAAATCCAGTAAATCTTTAGTGTATTCAGTAACGTGAGAAATGTTACCGTAGATAAAGTTAACTGGGTTATTAATTTCGTGAGCAACACCTGCAACTAATTGTCCTAGTCCCGACATTTTCTCCGTTTGAATTAGTTGAGCTTGAGTGTGCCGTAGTTCCCCCAGAGTCCTACCTAACTGTTGAGCCTTGGCTTGCTCTGCAATAGCGGCGGCTTGGCTGGCTTCATAAAGTTCTGCTTGGTGGATGGCGATCGCAGCTTGATGAGCTAGCTGTTGCAGTAAATCCCTTTCAGAATTTTGCCAAACTCTCGGCCCTGAACATTCGTGGGTAATCAATAACCCCCACAGCAAAGCATCGGTTCCAATTGGTACAATTAAACTCGCTCTGATCTGAAGACTCTCCAAAAACTTTCGGTGACAAGGCGCTAAATCATCCTGATAAATATCATTAATTGCCTGCACCCGTCCTTGCCGATAAAGACACGCGGACTCCTCTGGAAAGCAGTTTTCTGGGGCTTTAATGCCTAAAATAGAACTCCGCCCACTGCGGGTTATATCTGAGAGAGAGGCAATGCTTTCTACTACAACCTCGCCTTCTCTACCTTTGATAAACTGGTAAATCACAACGCGATCGGTATGCAGCAAAGTTCGTACTTCTCGCACAATCGTTTGCAAGATTTTTTTTAAATCCAGCGTACTGCGAATTTGGTCTGTAACTCTTCCTAATACCTTTGCCAACTCCAAAGACTGCTGCAACTGTGAAGTCCGTTCTTGAACTTGACGTTCCAAATTAATATTAAGATTTTGAACTTCTTTGTAAAGAGTGTACTGCTGAATTGCCATCGAAAAGTGATTGCCTATAGCTTTCACTTGCTCAATCTCACGGCTATTCCACTCACGGGATTGACCTTTTTTTAGTTCTCGCCATAATTCAAAAGATTGTCTAGGAAGCTGTTGTTTAACATTACTTTCAAAGCGACCTGCCCATAACCTTTCAGTCTCAATTTCATTCCGAAAAATTGTCAAATAACCGAGTAAGTGTTGGCGATATTGGAGCGGAACTACGAGTAAACCCCGAATTTGAGTAGATTGAAAAGCTGGAACTAATACTCTAAATGAAGGCTCTTTATATAAATCCGTAACGATCAAAATTGGGAATTGAGAATTGGGAATTGAGAATTGGGAATTGGGAATTGGGAATTGGGAAACCTCATTTATCTGTTTGAAACCTGCTGCTTTGAAGCCTGCTTCTGCCCACTGCTGCCATAAAGGATGCTCTTCAATCGGTATCTCTTTTTCCCATTTTGGTAGACTTGGCTGTTCGCCGCAAGTAAACAGCTCAAAGGAAGTAGGAAGGTCATCCTCTGAGAAATTTATCCCTTCAGGATTTATGGCTGTTGCCGATATATTTTTATCCTTAACCTTTTGATTTTTATTCTTAAAATAAACTCTACCCCCAGCACCTTGAAGATCTTTAACAGTAGCTTCTAAAGCAGCTTTCAATTGAATAGTGGGTTGACCATGCAAAAGAGTTGCAACTCGGTTAACTTTAGCTTCACGAAGTGCTTGTTCGCGAGTTTGTCCCAGAAGATTGGAATGAGAAATCGCGATTGAAATTTGATCGACTACTAACTGGACTAGCTGTAAATCTGTTTCTGAAATGCGATTCGATTCGCAGTGGTGAGAAACTAAAAGTCCCCAAAGTTCAGTTTTAGATTTTAAATTTTGAGTTCGCGATTGGGAAATTCCTAAATGGTCGGTTATTTCTTGCTCGCTTAGATCGCATAAAATCGGAACTACTACAGAGGATTGCACTCCCATTGCCCTCAGATAAGTCGCGTGGCAAGTGTCTACGGATCTATACCTGATCTCTTCACTTGTCAGTGATTCTCCTGTCTCCGCAGAATCCAGCGGACTCAAACCCATTAACCCGGAATTAACATCAACTATTGTACGCTGCCGTAGATTGACATACATCTCTCGCGCTTCTTGAGGAATATCATCGGCTGGAAAATTTAGGCCTTTAAGGGATGGAAGGCGATTATTATTAATAGACTCGGCAACTACTTCGCCGCTACCATCGGTATTAAACCGATAAATCATTACTCTATCTGTTCCCAAAAAACCGCGCACTTCCTGTGATGCACAGATTAATATCTCTGGTAACTCCAAAGATTGGCGAATGCGTTTGGTGATTCGGCGCAGTAAAACTTCTCTGTCTAGTCTCTGCTTTAATTCTTGTGTATTTTCTACCAGATTCATCTTTCTTCTCGCCTGGAGATTCCGGTTATAACTGTAATGATGGCAACGCTTGCGCTGGCGAGACATCTACAGCTAGGTCTTTAACTTTTGTCACTCAAGTAGATCGCTGAGGTAAAAATTCCTCGCCCTACGCAATTCAACTAACCTCTTTCAAACGCTCTACTATTTTGGATGTTAGATTAGCCGTGGGTAGTGGACAATTTAATACTGCCTGCGATGAGCTGCTAGCATTATGTTTGATCCCTGCACTGAAAAAGGCATTTTTTCAAGCTAACCCTTCATTTCTATCATCTTATAAATTTTGAGTGTTCTGGAAGTTTTATCAAAAAAAAATTAATTTTTATGAAAAATTAACAATTATTTACACAAATTTATAAAATGCTAATTTTCGTAAACGCTAAGACGGTGAGGAAGTTGTTAATTGTTGATATTATTAATTTTATTGTATTTTCATTCTGCGGTTCTAGCTCAACTCAATTTTTCTGGGTTGTGGCTTCTGCTAATAAGTTTAGGATTGGGGTAGTACACCGCGATCGCGGCGTTGGGAGATTTCTAAGCGAACGCTCATCAGTATTTTGCCCAAATGGTTTTGGCCAGTACGATCGCAGCCACAGCCCCAGTAGTAATCTGTGGGTGAATCCTCAACAATTAGGCGATCGCCTGTAGACAGCAGAATAGCTTGGATATCGCTGTGGGTGATAAACTTTGTTAAAACGGCCTCTCGCATAATTTCAGTTTTCACTTCTTCCCAGTCGGGGCGAAGTTGTCGGCTGGGTTCGCGCCCTAACTTGGCTGCTTGCTGGGGCGTTTCTGAGGCGTGAATCAGATAAATTAATTGTTCATCTACACTACCAACAAATTTTTGTGCTTGATAATAGTGTTCTACCGTCAACCAGTCTTGACCGTTTAAGTAAATGCTGTGGGGTGAAAAGTTAGAAAAGCAGCCATAGGGCTCTTCTACCTTATAAAAGTAAATTGTCATCAGCGTCGAACATAGGACTTTATATAGCAACCGCTTTCGGCGGTTAGGGGCTAGGGGCTAGGGACTAGGGACTAGGGGAAGAAAAGAAAGATGGGGAAGAAGGGAATAGAATCAGCGAGTTTGGTGGAATTCAGAACTTCTTAACTGCCAAGAAGGTTGCTATAATTTTGATTTTCTCAGGGTAGGTTGAGCTGATAAGTAGAAGGAAGAAGGAAGAAGGAAGAAGGATTTACTTAAATATTGAGTTGTAGGGGTGGGTTGAGCCGATAAATTTAGCGAGTTTAGAAAAAGTGTTTACAAAACCCGCCCTACAATAGTTTTGAGTTTTAAGTTGGCGGCCTAAAATGGCATCAGCCGTTTGATCGCACGGTTAGCGATATCGGCATAACGCAATTCTCCGCAGAGGATCTTACTCATAACTTGGGTAGCTACTGGCAGCTTAACACCGGCTTTATACGCAACTCCAGTAAACTGATAAAATGCGCCAGCTAAACGGTTAGCCCAAACCATATCAGTTCCCCATTCTTCGGAGATAACTTCAGTATATTTTTCCAAAGCATCGCCAGCACCGCTTAAAGCTTGGTCAATGGCGATCGCAGCTTTTACTCCGCTAAAAATTGAAGGGCGAATCCCTTCACCAGAGAGGGGATCTCCCACAACTGCGCTTTCTCCTGCTAGCAGTGCATTTTGAGAGTGCAGCTTGCGATCGCCATCCCACACAGACAAGGGATATTCATAAATCTGACTATTTTTAACATCTAGGCCGCACTGAGCTGCGTAATCAGCTAAAATATTTTTCAGATTTTTAGGAGCATCCCCTTTCAATGCCGCTATACTAACTGAGTAACCGCCAGCTTTCGGAAAGTTCCAAATATAACCTTTCTTAATTGTTCCAAAATCAAATTTGAGAGTATCGCCTGTTGTAGTAGATGCTGTTTCTAAAATTGCACTCAAATGGCGTTTCGGTTCTTTAAATCCCAACCATTTAGCCATCGGCCCGCTAACTCCATCCGCAGCAATTAAATAGCGACCTGTAACAGGTTCTCCATTAGTTTTAACTTGCCAAGCAGAGTTTTGAAACTCAATTCCCTTAACCTCAGTAGAAGGTCTAAATTCAGCACCAAGGCTCTGAGCTTGCTTAATTAAAAAGTCATCAAATTCATCGCGTCTTACCATCCACATTGACGTATCTATATCAACTTCAACTGGATCTTCATTCTTCCAGGTGTAGCGAATTTTATTGACTTTTAGCGAAATAGCGGGGGTAAAATCACAGTCAAACCACTGAGCGATCGCAGGAGAAATCCCCCCACCACAAGGTTTAAATCGCGGCCAAGATTCCTTTTCCAGCACTAAAACAGAACGTCCTCGCTTGGCCAAGTGATAGGCGGCTGTACTTCCTGCTGGGCCGGCACCTACAATAATGCAATCAAACATTTTGTTAGTTGTTAATTGTTAGTGGTTAGTTGTTGGTTGTTAACAGTTAACCGTTAACAGTTAACAGTTAACAGTTAACAGTTAACAACTAAACCGTCTTGATATCTTTTTCTTTGGCTGCAAGCACTTCCTCAATTTTGGCAATGTACTTGTCAGTCAATTTTTGCATTTTGTCTTGCAAATCACGCGCTTCATCTTTAGAGAGTTCGCTGCTCTTTTCCTGCTTGCGAATCGACTCTACAGCATCGCGGCGGATATTACGGATGGAAACTTTGCCTTCTTCAGAAAACTTAGCGGCAAGTTTTACCAATTCCAGACGGCGATCGGTGGTTAGCGGTGGAATATTCAAGCGAATAACGGAACCGTCATTACTAGGAGTAAGCCCCACATCTGACAGAGAAATTGCTTTCTCGATGAGGTTAATCGTTTTGCGGTCAAAGGGTTGAATATTAATCGTACTAGCATCCGGTGTACTGATGCTAGCAAGAGATTTAATCGGAGTTGGAGATCCATAATAATCTACCATCACGCGATCGAGGAGAGAGGCGTTGGCGCGTCCCGTCCTAATGGTATTAAAAGACCGTTGAGTGGACTCAACTGCCTTCTGCATATGATCTTCAGCTTCAGCTAACTTCACAAGAACCTCCCACAAGAGTTCCAATAGATTCTCCCATCACGGCGCGGTAGATATTTCCGCGTACCGATAGGTCAAATACAATAATAGGAATGTTATTTTCTTTGCAGAGCGCGATCGCGGTACTATCCATCACCCGTAAGTCGTGAGTCAAGACATGACCATAGGTGAGAGTTTTGTAGCGGCGTGCGTCTGGGTTGAGATGGGGATCTGCATCGTAGATACCATCAACTTTAGTGGCTTTAAAAATTACCTCCGCATCAATTTCAGCGGCTCGTAAAGCTGCTGTTGTATCGGTGGTAAAAAACGGATTGCCAGAACCCGCACCGAAAATAACCGCACGGTTTTTTTCTAGGTGACGGATGGCCCGACGGCGAATATAAGGTTCAGCTACTTCCTGCATGGCGATCGCAGTTTGCACTCTAGTTGGCACTCCCGCTTGTTCGAGGGCATCTTGTAAAGTAATGGCATTCATCACTGTTGCAATCATGCCCACATAATCTGCTGTTGCCCGATCCATACCTGCTGCCGCCGCCTTCACGCCGCGAAAAATATTACCGCCGCCGACGACGATTGCCACCTGAATGCCGTGAGACACGACTTCGGCTACTTCCTGAGCGATTTCCTGAACAACTATAGGATCTATGCCGTAGCCTAGAGTTCCCATTAAGGCTTCACCACTCACTTTTAGCAAAACCCGCCGATATACTATCCCCATGCCGTGACTTTTTTGTTAACTCAAATTCCCTCCACCATAAGATAGCAGTAGAGTGGCACTTTGAACATCAACGGAGTGGAGGAGCGGGGGGGGGGAGGGGGAGCGGGGGGGCAGGGGGAGCGGGGGGGCAGGGGAGCGGAGGGGCGGGGGAGCGAGGGGGCAGAGGGGAAGCAACCAACCACTAACTACTAACCACTAACTACTAACTACTAACCACTAACTACTAACCACTAACTACTAACCATTACGCCATTTAACAGAACAGCCGATCGCTTCAGTAGAGGTAGGGGTCACGGGTTCGCCATTCAGCAGTTGGGCGATCGCATTGCGTAAATATTGCACCTGTACCCCTGCTGGATCGTTGGCGTTGTCGTCAATCAAACCCTTGTAACGCAGTTTCCCATCTTTGTCTAGTAAAAAAACCTGCGGTGTTGTCTGAGCTCCGAAGCTTTGACCAACATCCTGAGTAACGTCTCGGATGTATGGGAAATTCAATTCATTGTTAGTCGCAAAGGTTTTCATATTCTCGAAACTGTCATCGGGATATTGAATTGCATCATTAGCATTAATCCCAATTAAAGTAACTTGTTGAGTTTGAAAATCTGCTTGGATTTGTTTTAGGCGATTTAAATACAAATGCACG
Organism: Kamptonema formosum PCC 6407; assembly: GCF_000332155.1. Classification (GTDB taxonomy): domain Bacteria; phylum Cyanobacteriota; class Cyanobacteriia; order Cyanobacteriales; family Microcoleaceae; genus Kamptonema; species Kamptonema formosum. Next base: position 2,034,427 of record NZ_KB235904.1, read on the forward strand.
TAAGGACAGTGATTGCACATAAATATTACGCCCACGACTCGAAATCTTTCTAGATATCGAGCTAAATGGTGAACTTCATCATCAACTCCCGGCAGTTCAAAATCAGGAGCGTAGCCGTCAATAGGAGTACCTGTTGTTTCCATTAATAAACTCATCTTTGCTCTTTCCTTTTTTCCTGTATTTCAATCCGAATCAGTTAGCAATAGCAAACCCCGATGAGCCACCGATTTTAAAAGATAGAAAGAAGAATCAAATTTAATTTTTCTTCTTCCTTCTTCCTTCTTCCTTCTTCCTTCGTTACCAGCCTTTAGCCAAAGCTTGATATCCAATTAGTTTATAAGTCAGTTTGGCTGCTGTAAATTCTGATACTACGGAATCTACAACTGGTGCTAATTCCATAATGTCACAGCCAAGGACTTCGTAGGATTCGCAGAGGCGGCGCAAAAATCCCGTGAGGGAATACCAGTTTAGTCCGCCCGGTTCCGGGGTTCCTACTCCTGGTATTAAAGTGGGGTCGATACCGTCTAGATCGATAGTCAGAAACACCCGGCGAGTTTTAATACTTGAAAATGCACGTTCCATCCAATCTGGCTGTGTGGCTATTTCCCTTGCCCGAATTACATTTAACTGTTTCTCCTTAATTAAATCTGCTTCCTCCTTACAAATGGCACGAATGCCAATTTGCAGTGTTGGCAAACCCATATCAACTATCCGCCGCATGACGCAGGCATGATTGTAAATAGAGCCTTCATACTCGTGGCGGAGATCGCCATGAGCATCAATTTGAATGACTGTGAAAGGTTCATCAGGATAGGATAGACGGTAAGCTTCGACTACTCCGGCCGTGATGCTGTGTTCGCCGCCGATAGCGATGACAAATTTGTTTTCGGCAATAAGCTGCTGTATGGTTTTTTGAGTTACTTGCAGCATTTCCAACGAGGATACTCGCTGACCGTTACGAGTATCTGCAATTGGGTAGTTAGTATAAATACCTACATCGTAGCAGATTTCTCTATCTAGTTCCTCATCGTAGCATTCAAGTTGATGGGATGCTTCTAGAAGTGCTGCCGGCCCGTTTTCGCAGCCTCGTCGATAGGTGGTTGTGGCTTCGTAAGGGATTGGTAAAATCACGACGTGGGCTTGATCGTAGTCTGGTACGATTTCAGACCCTAGAAATGGTACAACTGAAGTGGTAGCGATCGTGGTCGGCATAGTGGAAATTCAGATAGATCGAGGTAAGGAAGTTTGCATTTCTGATCCTGACACAGGAATGTTACTGAGTGCAAAACCATCATATAGAGAAATTATCGAACCTGGGGCGGGTGTTTCCGCTGCGTTTATTATAAAAGGTAAAGAGCGATCGAGGATTTGCGGGAGTGCGATCGCCTAGATCGTCAGCACTCCATAGATTTTTTTAACACACAAGCAAGCATTACAGGCTCAGTCTGCAAATAGATCTCTAAATTTCACCAAACAAAAAACTCACAGACTTTTTGCGCTGAAAGCCCACCCCTTCAGAGGTCGCGATCGAGAAATACTCCTTTAGGAATAGTGCCCTATTTCTGGAAATTTCACACATATTATTTTTGATTGGGGGGCGTTATTCTCGATCTCTCAAAAGTAGCTAAATTAGAGAATAGTAAGTAAAAGGAAACTGCCTTGTGCCCTTTCAAAAGTAAGGCAAATATTTATACATTATCGAAGCAATGATAGCAACTTTACCTACATCTCAAACCTGGACATGGCGAGGCTTTCCCATTTCCTACCAAGCTCAAGGTCAAGAAGGGCCGGCAGTGGTATTCGTACACGGTTTTGGTGCATCCTGCGGCCACTGGCGCAAAAATCTCTCAGTATTGGCCGCGAATTGTCGCTGCTACGCCATTGATTTAATTGGCTTTGGCGGTTCTGCTAAACCTAAGCCCAAAACTGAAATTGATTATACCTTTGAAACTTGGGGCGAACAAATTGCTGATTTCTGTAAAGAAGTTGTCGGTGGGCCAGTATTTTTAGTAGGAAACTCGATTGGCTGTGTCGCAGCAATGCAGGCGGCTGTGGATTTTCCCGAAATAGTTTTGGGTGTAGCTTTACTCAATTGTTCTTTGCGACTACTGCACGATCGCAAACGCGCTGAGCTAGCTTGGTATCGGCGCATGGGCATACCTATTGCACAGAATGTTCTTAATATCAACTGGATCAGTCAACTATTTTTTAAGCAATTAGCAAGGCCGAAAACTGTGCGATCGATTTTACTAAAAGCTTACAAACGTTCTGAGGCAGTGACAGATGAATTAATAGATATGATTATGATACCGGCGCTAGATAGCGGAGCAGTAGATGTATTTATCGCATTTACGAGTTATTCTTCTGGCCCCTTAGCGGAGGATTTACTTCCCCGATTGAGTTGTCCAGCTTTGATTTTATGGGGTGCAGATGACCCTTGGGAGCCGATAGAATTGGGGCGAGAGTTGGCAAATTTTCCTTGTGTTGAAAAATTTGTGGAGTTGGCGGGTGTGGGCCATTGTCCGCAAGATGAAGCTCCTGAGTTGGTAAATCCGGTTTTGTGGGATTTTATTAGGAAAATTGGGATCTGAAGAAGTTGTTAAAGTTTGACGGGTGCGGCTCGCAGATAATGTTAGCTTTACATCAGTCTAAAGACTTGTTTCTTTAGCAGCTACACCTAAAGTTGAAGTCAGGTGTGAAGCTAAATTTTTTTCAAAGGTTTTAAGTATGGTAATTAATGGTACTTCAAGTTTTGACTATCTCCAGGGAACAGTAGAATCAGATAGCCTTGTGGCTTTTGAGGGCAATGATATAGTTTACGGCGACAAGGGAGATGATGCGATCGCAGGCGGCGATGGCAAAGACAAGCTCAACGCCGGTCAAGGTAACGATCTCATCGACGGTGGCGCCGACGATGACATCATCTGGGGAGCAAAGGGCAACGATCGCATTTTAGGCGAAGCAGGTAATGATACTCTCATCGGTGGCAAAGGCAGCGATACCCTCACTGGCGGGGAAGGAAATAATATCTTTGGTATTGCCATTGAAGGCTGCGGCTGTCAAACGATTACCAAAGCCGACTACATTACTGATTTTAAAAATGGCAGCGATATCCTGCGCTTACTTAACGGAGTTAAGTACGAAGATTTAAACATCTTTCAAGGTACAGGTGCTAACAGTAACAATACCATTATTCGCGACAAACTTACCGGCGAGTATATGGCAGTCCTACAAGGAGTTAATGCCAATACAATTACCCAAAATAACTTTGTAACTTTCACGTCAGGTACAGTTGTAACTGACTGGAATACAATCCTACTAGACGCAGTGCGAACAGGTGGCACTCCGCCTCCCATAGCGGCCCGCAATATGGCAATGGTTCACACCGCCATTTATAACGCTGTGAATGCGACCGATCGCAGCCACAGCACTTACAAAGTGGAGTTAGAAGCACCAGGGGGAGCATCAATAGAAGCGGCGGCAGCAGCAGCAGCAAACCGAGTATTAACAAGTTTGTATCCTGCACAGAAAGCTAAGTTTGATGCCGCGATCGCATCATCTTTAGCCACAATTCCTAATAAACAGGCCAAAACCGATGGCATTGCCGTCGGCCTCTCCGCCGCCGACCAAATTATTGCTTTAAGAAGTCAAGACGGCACCAGTAAAGCACTCACTTACACGCCGACAAATAATCCTGGCGAGTGGGTACCAACTCCACCTGCTTTTGCCAATTCCCTATTACCTCAATGGCCAGATGTTGATTGTTTTGCAATGACTAGCGGTTCCCAATTTCGACCATCTGGCCCGCCAGCTTTAGATAGTGCTGAGTATGCAGAGGAAGTCAATTTTGTTAAGGAAATAGGCAAAAAAGATAGCTTAACGCGATCGCCAGACCAAACAGCAATTGCTAAATTCTGGGCGGATGGCGCGGGTACTTTTACACCTCCCGGTCATTGGAACCAAATTGCTCAACAATCATCTGTACTAGCAGAAAATTCCCTAGAAGAGAATGCTCGCTTATTCGCATTATTAAATATTGGTCTGGCTGATGCAGGTATTTGTGCGTGGGATGCTAAGTATGAATATATTCTCTGGCGACCATTGACTGCAATCAGGGAAGCAGAGAAAGATGGCAATCCAGCTACACTTACTGATTCACAGTGGGAACCATTACTAACTACTCCCCCTTTTCCTGAGTACACATCTGGGCACAGTACGTTTAGCGGTGCAGCAGATGCGATTTTGAGCTCTTTCTTTGGTGAAGATTTTTGTTTTGTGGATGTGGGAGACCCTTCTGTTAATAGTTTGCGAAAATTTGATAGCTTTGAAAGTGCAGCAGATCAAGCTGGAATGAGTCGCCTTTATGGGGGGATTCATTTTATGAGTGCTAATCGAGATGGTTTGGCGACGGGGAGAGATTTAGGTAACTACGTTGTCCAAAACTTTTTGGTTTGATGGTGCTTATAGCAACTACTAAAGAGGCGTTGTTACGTAAAGCGTGAGAAAGTCATAGTCAGGACTTACGTACCCAACCAAAGAAACCGGATTTTTTGACGAAAATACTTCGTTGTTATGTAAAGTGTGAGAAAATCATAGTCAGGACTTACGTACCCAACCAAAGAAACCGGGTTTTTTAACGAAAATACTTCGTTATTACCCACAGATTTTCTCAAAAACCCGGTTTCTGGGGCGACCTGCATAAGGCCTATTGGTATAAAACAAAGGTTGTAATTACTTCAATTGTGTTGTAATGGCAGAAATAGGTTATCTTTGCGTAAGTCTTATGATTTTTAAGGTCTTTGACATTTTTAAAAAAATCTTTTAGAATATTGATTATATATAGCTATAACAACCAACAAAATTGTTAGGACATTTTAAGTTCCTGAAGCCGTTCCGCTGATTCCTCACAGCGAACCCCTTGATTCTATATCCCTTCTTTCCTCCCTAGCCCTTTCTTCCCTAGCCCTTTCTTCCCTAGCCCCTAGTCCCTTCTTCCCCTAGCCCCTAGCCCCTAGCCCCTAGCCCCTAGTTATGAAATACCAAGCTTCAGAAAGCTACTCTTCAACCCTCCAAGGCGAACTCAACCAAAAATCAGAAAAACCTGTCATTATCGGCTTAGAAAATGTCACTAAAGTCTATGGCATCGGCGATCTAGAAGTTCGTGCTTTAAACGGTGTCAGCTTGATAGTAAAACAAGGGGAATATTGCGCGATTATGGGAGCATCGGGTTCTGGCAAATCTACAGCTATGAATATTATAGGCTGTCTCGATCGCCCCAGCAGTGGTAGTTATTATTTAGACGGCGTGGATGTCGCGCAAATGCCAGAGGATGATTTAGCTGGTATTCGCAATTTAAAACTGGGGTTTGTCTTCCAACAATTTCATCTGTTACCGCAGTTAACAGCATTAGAAAATGTGATGTTACCGATGGTTTACGCCAGCGTTCCCCCAGCGGAAAGAAAAGAACGAGCAACTGTGGCTTTAACGCGGGTGGGTCTAGAAAGTAGGCTGTACAATAAACCCAACCAACTATCAGGAGGACAACAGCAGCGGGTAGCGATCGCGCGTGCTATAGTCAATCGTCCCGTACTATTATTAGCGGATGAACCTACAGGCGCTTTAGATAGCAAAACTACTCAAGAAGTGATGAATATTTTCACGGAACTTAACGATAGTGGGATGACAGTGGTCATGGTAACACACGAGTCAGATGTAGCGCGTCAAACTCGCCGAATTGTCGTATTCCGTGATGGTGAAGTGATTGACGACGATCTGACACCAGATGACCTCCACAGTGCAGGATTATAGCAGACCTTAATTCTATTCCCTTCTTCCCTAGTCCCTAGCCCCTAGCTATATGCAACTTCATGTAAAATTGGTATAAACCAAACTTAAACTGTTAAGTCTTGTGAGTTTTATTCTCTTAGACTAAACGAATTACCACAACTACAATTTTGGCTAGCATTAGGATTATGAAATCTAAAACCTCCCCCCATCAAATCCTCTGAATAATCCAAAGTAAGACCATTAACATACTTAAGTTGCTCTGGATTTATCGCTACTTGGATTCCCTCAGATTCATACACCAAATCGTCAGGGTTAAGGGTTTCATCAAAAGCCATTGTATAAGACAAGCCACAGCAGCCACTAGATTCCACCCCAAGCCGAAATAAAGCATTGGGATTGGGATGCTTAGACTTAAGACGCATTACCTCAATAGCTGCTGGTTTGTTTAAGTGAATCATTAAAAAATTTATAGCTAGGGACTAGGGGAAGAAGGGGCTAGGGGTTAGGGGCTAGGGAGGAAGGGAAGAAGGGAAGAAGGGAATAGAATTAAGGGTGGAAACAATGAGTGAGTGTCCTAACTGCCAAGAAGGTTGCTATAGGAATGACAATTCAGAAGTCAGAATCAAAGGCTGGATTTAGCCGTTCAGAATAATTTTTACATACTTTAGGATTCCTGACTTCCTCAATTTTCTATTTAGCCTTAGATTCTGTTCGAGCGTAGTCGTCTTGGAAGCGTACAATGTCATCTTCTCCTAAATATTCCCCATTTTGTACCTCAATTAGGATCAGAGGAATCACGCCGGGATTTTCCAGGCGGTGAGAGTGACATTGAGGGACATAAGTAGACTGATTGCTAAAGATAATTTCTTCTTTATCATTGCAGGTGACTTTAGCAGTACCGGAAACAACAATCCAGTGTTCGCTGCGGTGGTGGTGCATTTGCAGACTGAGGCGATGTCCTGGCTTTACTTCAATCCGCTTAATCTTATATCCATTTCCTTCTTCCAGAGTGGTGAAGGAACCCCAAGGTCTTAATTCTGTAGCCGCAACTCCAGTCGAGCTACTAGATGTGCGTAGAGTGGAAACCTGAGAAATTTCTTGAACTTGAACCATGATTTTCTCTCCTTCAGCTTTAAGGCACTAAAATTAACCATAGCAAATTCACCCTAGCTGCTGTTAACTAATTAACCAATCTACATTAAGTCTTCATCCATACTCGCTTACTCTTTAAACAAGCTTTAACTTAGAGAATAAAGCTTGAGATTGCTTTACGTGAGCTCGACGGGAGCGATCGTGATGGTCAATAGGGATGAATGGCTCGCTCGTTTATATGGAGCGTCACGATCGCAACTATCCTGTAAAGACTTTAAGCGTAATCTATATTGTTAATTGGAAAAGCGGAACCAGTATTTTTACTCGCGTGACCCTCTAAACTTTCTAGCTTAGAGAGCGCCTCACCTAGTCGATCCAGCAATCCCCGGATGCGAACCCTAGTTTCTCGATCGGTATCAGGTAGTCGATCTAGCCAAGCAGCAGCCGATCGCTGACCTTCCTGAGCGCCCACAATTAAAGCACCCCAAGCCTTTGCTCCTTCATCCTGGGAATTTACCTTCAGCGCTGCATCTACGCGATTCCAGATGCGATCGCCATCATTTTTCAACATTTTGGCGATCTCAGAACTATTCCCCAAATCTGCCTCAAATACTTGTAAAGCATCATGCCAACGGCCATCAATTAAATCTGCCAGAACTTGCTGACTGGGAGAAGCCCAAGATGCGATCGCCTGAGACTGAGTAACATTAGCATGAAACTTAATCAAATCTAGCTGCGCTTGCGCCTGCGGCGACCAACCCCCCTTCGCCTTAGTCTTCAAAGCCCGCATCATCCCCAAAGCTGGCGACCACAAGCCACTTTTAGCCAACCGTAGCGCATCTTTATAACCAGGATTATTTAAAGCCGGTTCTTCCAAAGAAATTGCCGTCAACTGAATTGGGTTAGGTACAAACTTCCGAGGCTGAACCTGATAAATAGTAAATTGCGGGTCTAAACCTATAGTTTGATCGATCGCCAACTCCGGTTCCCCGCCCCCCGTTACCTGTCGCCAACTCGGAACCTTTCCCGCCGCACCCGTCCACTCCAAGAGCGACATCAAATGAGTTTGGGTAGGATTGTAGTGAACTACCTGCCCGTAGGGAATTTTCTTATCCGCCCGTAATAATTGACCGCTGAGGTTAAACCAAGCCCCGGAACTGGGAACTTTGCCTTCAAAGAGGCTTAAAGCTGTCAGCGGTAAGGATTTATTTGAGCCTTGGCTGTCATTAGCATCAGTGTGGGAAGCAATCACAAAAGATTCCGCCGGGCCTTCCACAGCTACAGAACTCGCCAGCCGATAATATTGCTCAGTTTCATAACTTTGATAGGGAATTTGCACTGGCTGATATACCCGCAGTTCGACAATCTGGCGGCAAGGATTTTTACACACTATAGATACAGTTGACCGCCGCTCTACCATTACAGGTACTAGCAAGTCGGGAACCTCGCGTTCGCTAGATTTCTCCTTGGGAAGCAGCAGCATTTCGCCGGGTATAAGTCCCACTTGCCCTAGACTAGCTCGGATTTGCGAGAGAGTCTGAATCGATTTACCGCTGGCAAAGGGAAGGCGAGACCATTCAGGTAAAAACTGATTGATCCAGATGCTCGCATTCGGATCGACAATTAATTGGTAGCTTAGCCAAGCACCTCCTCCCATTGCACCCGCACCACCCCACAAAACGGTAAGGGCGACAAAATTGGCAAGTGCCTTTTTCCAGAGGAACTTAGAGCCGGATTGGGACGGCTTTGGTCTAGATTTTTGAGGGTTTTGGCGTTTGTTGTTGACCGCCTTCCGGGTAGGCTGAACCTTTCCCTGAGCGATTTTGACGTTCTCAGGGGGTTTTCGCTTCCGGTTTGCGGGTTCAATCTTGTTTTCCATCGGGGGGGAGACTGGGGGAGGGGAGATTGGGAGAGGGGAGATGTGGGGAATTCTTTACTTTTTTAACTTAAAACCACAGCGTTCCAAGGTAACGAAGCAATCTCTCAAAATTGCTTTGGTGTATTCTACTGGCAGAGTTTAGTGGTGCTAGGTGTGAAGCAATCTTTTAAAACTTGTTCATAGCGTTGACCGATGATTTCCCAGGTATATTCGGTTTCGATTAGCGATCGCGCATTTTGTGATAACTCCTCCCGCAATTGTCGATCTTCAAATAAGCGACTAATCGCCTCAACATACTCTTCAAGTTGGTTCCCTCGCAAGGCCCCCAAAGGCGATCCACCGCCGTCAACAGCGAGCCCTTCCAAACCGCGATCGCTAGCTACAACAGGCGTTCCCGCTGCCATTGCCTCTAAAGTTTTATTTTTAATTCCTAGACCAATTCGCATCGGCACTACACAAACTGTGGCTTGATGCAAATATTCTGCCATTGAAGGGACTTGACCCGTTACTGTAATTCCCGACTGCGATCGCAATGCCAATACCTCCGCTACTGGTTTTGATCCCACTATAGTCAGGGTAGCGTCAGGATAACGCTGCTGCAAGGCTGGTAAGATATCTAAACTCAGAAATCGTACTGCGTCAATATTGGCCAAATTATCCATCGCCCCGATAAATATTAATCTATGTCCCCCCGGATCTACTTGTCTGTAGGGAAATTTTGCCAAATCTACGCCATTAGGAATAACTTGAATAGGAACGCAGGAAGAAGAAGGAAGAAGAAAGAAAGAAGGAAATCTCCCTTTCTCTGCTCCCCTGCTCCCCTGCTCCCCTGCTCCCCCGCTCAAGAGCTCCCCTGCTCCCCCGCTCCCCCGCTCAAGAGCTCCCCTGCTCCCCCGCTCCCCTGCTCCCCCGCTCCCCTGCAACTGCTGCCGATCTTCCTCAGTTGTGACCACAATGCGGGAGAATTTGGAACAGTAGTATTTTTCGTAGCGAGCGAGCAAAGGCAGATTGAGGCGATCGCGCAATGGTTTCTCGGAAGTACCAGTTTCTAGTATCTGTCGGCAACTTCCATAAACTGAACTATGAATATTTACTACCGTCCCCAACCTTTTGCGCCACTCAGGACGTACATAAATCTCATTAACGCTGTGTTCGCAGGTAATCGCATCGCATTTACCCGCTGCGACAAATTCATCTACCCAATTCTGCATTGCTGGAGAATAGATAGATATTACATTCGGAGGCCTTCCCTCCAGTAAAAACCGACTAAATCGCTGCACTTTTCCACCCCATCCCCAACCAACAGCTACCTGGGGACGAGGGAAAATCGCTAAGTCTTGGACATAGTGGCGCAGTTGCTCTATTTCTACCTCTGTCACGTCGTGCGATCGCAGTGTTGCCAGAGTGATAGAATGTTGCTGACTCAAATATTTCAACAAATTAAACGTCCTTACTTGAGTTCCACCCCGCCCTGGCGGATAAGGAAAAGTTGAGGAAAGTATCAAAATCTTCATATTGGTATGCAAAAAGTCAATAAATAAAAATATTAGGACGTAGCCAGATATCCTTATTGTCTCCTAGATCCTTAAATCCTTCTTCCCCTAACCCCTAACCCCTAACCCCTAGTCCCTAGTCCCTAGCTATAATGGACGATTCATCTATCAAAGCATTACTCGAAGACCTGAAAGACGCGGATGAAAGAGTACGCGATCGTGCTACTACAGAACTATGGCGTAGTTGGTTTGAGCAAAAAGGAGCTTACGGGATGGAAATGCTCAGGCGATCGCAGATTCTGCTCGATGCTGGTGACTTTTCTCGTGCCTTAGATATCCTCACAAAACTAATAGCAGATAGTCCTGATTTTGCCGAAGCTTGGAACAGAAGGGCTGTACTTTATTACACTCAAGGCGACTATCAAAAATCCCTAGATGACTGCGAAGAAGTTATCAAAATTAACCCGATTCATTTTGGAGCATTGCACGGTCTTGGTTTATGTTACGCTGCACTAGGAAATTATAGAAAAGCCATCGTTGCTTTTCGCCAAGCTTTGGAAATTCAGCCCTATTCCTTAGTTAATCAAAAATTGATTTTGGAATGTACTGCTCGGCTTAATTAAAAGAGGGGCTAGGGGCTAGGGGCTAGGGGCTAGGGAAGAAGGAAGAAGGAAGAAGGAGACGGGGAGAATTTTTACCAATTACCAATTACCAATTACCAATTACCAATTACCAATTACCAATTACCAATTACCAATTAACAATTAGTAGCCAACTAAAATTGTGGTTAAAATTAGTGTTTGCATCCCTACTTACAATCGCGTACATTTACTTTTAAATGCCATTGAAAGTGTCTTAAAGCAGACTTATACAGACTTTGAGTTGATCGTATGCGATGATGGTTCAAATGATAGCACTCCCATCGTTATGTCTGAATTGAATGCTGCTAATATTCGCTATATACGCCACTCTCAAAATATTGGAAAAAGTAACAATATGCGATCGGGGTTTGCAGCAGCAAAAGGTCAATATTTTATCAAATTTGATGATGACGATCGCTTAGTTCCAGACTTTCTAGTCCGGACATCTGCTATTTTAGATAAAAGCCCAACTATTGATTTTGTTAGTACAGATCACTGGATAATTGATAGTAATAATTCTCGCGATCAAATCGCGACTAAACTCAATTCACAGCGATGGGGACGAAGCGAACTTTCGGGGGGAATAATTGATAATTTACTAGAAGTAGTTTTTATTAAACAAAGCCTACAAGTTGGCGCAACTTTATTTCGCCGTAATGTTCTGCAAGAAGTAGGTTTTATGCGCCCCAATCTCCAAAACTGCGAAGACAATGATTTATTAGTCCGCCTTGCTATAGCCGGGAAAAAATGCTATTATTTACCTGAGCCATTAATGGAATATCGCTGGCATTCACAGCAGCAAGGTATTCATCGAGCTATCCCTTATTTAACAGACAAATTGAGTTATTTAACGAGTTATGAGTTTGATGCAGACAAGCTAGAATTAGTTAGACTTAAGCGGATTGCAGAAACAGAATTAGTGTTAGGTTTGCGGTTGATAGAGATTGGTGAAAACGCAAAAGGTCGGCAAATGATTTTTGCCAGCAAGTCATTCTCAACGGCAAAGGCATGGACTGGTTTAGGATTATCACTTTTGCCGATGGAGTTAAGGGAAAAAGGGTTTAAGATTTTGCGGCAATTACGTAATTGAGAAGAGTTACTTAGGGATTCTCCTAGTTGATATTATTCAACCAATTCATTAAATCTGCTTGGCTAGAGAAATCTAACAGCGCCTCACTTAATAACTCTAATTGAGTAAATGATAAGGCGCGAATTCTTTGTTCCGTAGAGGGTGTAAGGGTTCCCACGCGCCTACTCAATTGGCGCAAAGTCTGTAACAGTGCTTGCTGCTGTTGACCTTGTTGCAAGCCTTGTTGCAAGCCTTGTTGCAAGCCTTGTTGCAAACCTTGTTGTAAGCCTTGTTGTAAGCCTTGTTGTAAGCCTTTTTGCAAGCCTTTTTGGATAATTTCTTGGTAAAACAGAGATTCTTCCATAATATCCTCTCGAAATAGTTGACGAACCACGTTAGGTTGATGCAGCAAACCAGCTAATATACTGGTACAAGCTAAAACTTCCCGTCGCTGTGCGAAGTCTGCAATCAAATCCACTTGTGCTGCTACTTGCTCTAACAATGCTAAGGGTGAGTCAGTACGAGTTAATGGTGCTAAGGGTAGTAAAGCAGGGTCTGCTAAAAAAGTGCAGAATCTTGTTCCCACAAGCGAATGACACGGTAGCGATGTAGAGTGTTTTGTTGTTGAAAACTGTCTACAGCAACTAGATGTGAGTCAATCCGCTTTAAGAAAATTACTACTTGTTCTATTTTACACTCATATTGCCCGTAAAGGCGTACCCAATAGTTCAGCATTCGGAAGGGAATCGGAGGCACAGAATAGGGTAATCTTTCAAATTCAAGGTGGAGGATGGTGTCTCCGACGCGCAGTAGAATTAGGGAGTCGGCGCGGAGTGGTTCGGCGGGAAGTTCGGTTTTGAGCAGTTCGATATTGGTAGATTCTATATTAGGAAGTAACCAGCGGACGAAACTTGCTGGATTCTGTGCGGCTATGTATTTACAGGTGTTGTCGTAGGTCAAGGCTGTTGTAATTCGAGAGTGTTTTAAAGATTTTAATCTGTTTAGGTAGGAGTTGGAAGGAAGAAGGCGATTGGACTTTTTACAGTCTCTTATATTTTACCTGTTGCACCATCAAAGAAACAGCCTTGACATCGCCTCAAATCTTGGCTTTAAATTTGATAATCCAAAAACTCTGAATCTTGCAGAACAATTCGATGAACGGAAAGGCGGTTAATCAAACCTTGCTGCTCAAAATTATTCAGAGCACGGGTAATTGTCACGCGGGTTGTACCCAGAAATTCAGCAATGTCTTGATGGGTTAAGCTGAGATCGATAAGCTGTCCATGCTTTATCTGAGAACCAAACTTTTTGGCTAACCAAAGCAAGAGATGATAAAGCATGGCATCAACCTTTCTACTATAGTGCTAGGAAGAAGATTAATTAACGGCGTTTTTCCTGATTATCGTGTCGATCTTTACTGAAATTCCCACTGTTGGGCTGCAAATTTCCCTTATTACAGCCTGGTTAGGTTTGATTTTACTTGTAGCTGAGGGACTAAATCGGTTTACTTCGGCAGATCCAGAGATATCCCGGAAGATAGTACACATTGGTTCGGGGAATGTGATTTTGCTGGCGTGGTGGCTGAAAATTCCGGCTTGGGTGGGGATTGGGGCGGGGATTGTGGCGGGCGCGATCGCACTCATCTCTTACTTGATTCCTATTTTACCCAGCATTAACAGCGTCGGCCGACAAAGTTGGGGTACTTTTTTCTATGCTGTCAGCATCGGTGTTTTAATTGCTTGGTTTTGGCCTGTGCAACTACCACAATATGCTGCCTTGGGTATTCTTGTAATGACTTGGGGAGATGGACTAGCTGCTGTGATTGGTCAGCGTTTTGGTAAACATACTTATCAAATTTGGGGAATGCAGAAGAGTTGGGAAGGTTCTTTTACTATGTTTTTAGTTAGTTTTGCTGTTAGCAGTTTAATTTTACTGGCTGTTCAAGGTAATGTTTGGCAAACTTTGGGGGTTTCAGTTGTTGTTGGTTTAGTTGCGACTACTTTGGAATCTTTCTCCAAATTTGGCATGGATAATCTGACTGTACCGATAGGTACTGCTGCGATCGCGTTTTTCTTGAATCAATTGTAATGCCTCCCTCTAGGCGGTGAAGATATAGCAACCTTCTTGGTAGTTAGGACGTTCTGAATTACTAAAACTCGCTGATTCTATTCTCTTCTTCCCCACTTCCCCATCAGCCCCATCTGCCCCATCTGCCCCTAGCCCCTAGTCCCTAGTCCCTAGCCCCTATGCTATACCGAGGGCGGTGTTAGGCCATCAAAAGCCCCATGCACTGTAGTTGTGGATGGGGCTGATTTGATTTATTTAAAAGTGAGTTCACATTACCGTTGTTGTGTTTCTACAGTCTCAGGCGATCGCCTTACCTCATCTAAAGTAATTACCTTGGGAGGTAAACAAGTAGAAATCCCTGAATGGCTTCTTAATCTGCCGACTTATCTTTTAACGGTTGGCCTTCAAAAGGCTGTACGCCAACGACAGGATACTTGTCATCAGTGGGGCTGAAAATCCGCATCGCTGCTTCCGAAACAAAACGCATGGCATCTCTAACACTTTTGGAAAGATTCATACTGTCCACCTCGTTTGTCTAGGTCTTAATATACTTTATATATTAATGTCAGTTTTGATCTGGGGATCGGATTAGCAATATTTATTTTTATTCCTTATTAGTCCGCAATCATTAACAGAACTTACCCAGGATTATAGCTATTTTTATATAATTCACCATAACATAAATAGGAATTACCCAATAGCATCTGTAACGCCGCCCTCTGGAAAGTAAAAATACTACCCAGATGATGGCGCTACAAAATCTGCTACGTAAATCCTAAATTAGTAGTCGTTTTCAGACGACTTTGGTTATGAGGCAGGGGTTTTAACCCTTGATAGCTCGTAGGTTTGAGAGCCTGAAATCGCTTCGTCTCTATACCCGCTCCTCGATCGTCACCAACTATAAGCAAGCTCATGGTCAGGTGATTATCACAAATTTTTATCAAATCTTGACTAGACAGATTTGGTATATTTCACTATAATTAAAAAAACCAAGCTTGCAGGGATTTGTCCCATGAAAACTGCCACTGAAAGCGACACGACCATCGGCTTGACCGCTGGGGAAGACCAAGAATTAACGCTTTCCCCACAGGATTATAGTCTGTTAACTGACCTCTACCAGTTGACGATGGCGGCTTGTTATGTGGGGGAGGGGTTGGAGCGACAGCAGGCTAGCTTTGAGCTGTTTGCTCGCAGGTTCCCAGAAAATTTTGGCTATTTGATTGCGATGGGTTTAGCCCAAGCATTGGATTATTTAGAGAAATTCAGCTTTAGTCCAGCACAGATTGAGGCTTTGCAGTCTACGGGAATTTTTGCGAATGCTCCTGAGCGATTTTGGGAGTTGTTGGCGACGGCCCGCTTTACTGGCGATGTTTGGGCGGTTCCAGAAGGGACGGCGGTGTTTGCAAACGAGCCATTGCTGAGGGTGGATGCTCCTTTGTGGCAAGCTCAGCTAGTGGAAACTTATTTGCTGAATGCGATTAACTATCAGACTTTGATTGCGACGCGATCGGCTAGGCTGCGCGATGTGGCGGGGCCGCAAGCTCAACTGCTGGAGTTTGGGACGCGCCGCGCTTTTGGCCCTCAAGCTTCTATTTGGGCGGCTCGTGCGGCCTTGGCTGCGGGTTTGGATGCGACTTCTAATGTTTTGGCAGCTTTGAAGTTGGGCCGCAAACCTGCGGGTACGATGGCTCATGCTTTGGTGATGGCGATCGCGGCTGGTGAGGGAAGCGAGGAGGGGGCGTTTGCGGCGTTTCACCGATATTTTCCGGGTGCGCCCCTGTTGATCGATACTTACGATACAATTGCTGCGGCGCGTCAGTTGGCGGAACGGGTAAATCGGGGTGAAATGCGACTGGAAGGGGTGCGGTTGGATTCGGGGAATCTGGTGGAGTTGTCGCGGGAAGTGCGATCGCTACTTCCGGGAGTGCCGATTTTTGCTAGCGGCGATTTGGATGAGTGGAAAATTTTTGAGTTGAAGAATTTGGGTGCTTGCATTGATGGCTATGGGTTGGGAACGAAACTGGTAAGTGGAGAGCCTGTGAATGGTGTTTATAAGTTAGTAGAAATTAATGGAATTCCGGTGATGAAGGAGGCTAGTGGGAAGGCGACTTATCCAGGCCGTAAGCAAATTTTTAGATATTTGCAAAATGGCCAAGTGAGGGGAGATTGTTTGGGATTAGTAACGGATGTTGTTAATCAGTCTTCTGTTCCGTTGATGGAATTAATGGTTAAGGATGGCGAACGGGTGCGGCCGGTAGAAAGTTTAGATGCGATCGCGCAGAGAACGGCCGCTTCTGTGGCTAGTCTTCCCGCTGAAACTCGCCGCTTAGATAACCCAATATCCCCGGTAGTAGAAATTTCGCCAGAGTTAGAAATTCTCACTCAACGAACAAAAAAGCGATGATTGTTAACAGTTAACAGTTAACAGTTAACAGTTAACTTTAATTAGCGATTAGCAATTAGCCATTAGCCATTAGCCATTAACAATGAAAACAATCGCTTTATTTGGTACAAGTGCCGATCCGCCCACTGCGGGACACAAAACTATTCTTAGTTGGCTTTCTCAACATTTTGATTGGGTAGCAGTTTGGGCCTCTGATAACCCTTTTAAATCTCACCAGACATCATTAGAACACCGTTCAGCGATGTTGCTGCTAACAATTCAAGAAATTAATTCGCCCAGAAATAACATTTGCTTGCACCCAGAACTTAGCAGTCCTCGGACGCAAGAAACAGTGGAAAAGGCAAAATTGATGTGGGGAGATGCCGATTTAACAATGGTTATCGGTTCTGACTTGGTAACGCAGTTACCACGCTGGTACAAGATTGAACTATTGTTAAAACAAGTGAAGTGGCTGGTAGTACCGCGTCCCGGTTATCCACCGGAAGAGATAGATTTGAGACAGTTGAGGCGAATGGGTGCGGAAGTTGCGATCGCATCTTTGACTGGCCCAAATGTCTCTTCTACAGCTTATCGTGAAAAAGGAGACACGGAAGCCCTAACGCCTCCCATTGAAGCTTATATCCACAGGGAGCATTTGTACGCATGGCTGGACGAGGCGAAAAAAAGAGTAAAAGTTACTCACTAGCAGACTTCAAAGTAGGAGTCGATAACGTGATTTTCTCAGTCGATACTGTACAAAATCGCCTGCTAGTTTTGTTGGTAATGCGGCAAGATGAACCTTTCTTAGATCATTGGAGTCTTCCGGGTACGCTGGTGAGGGAAGGAGAATCTCTTGAAGATGCAGCTTATCGGATTTTGGCCGAGAAAATCAGAGTAAAAAATCTGTATTTAGAGCAATTGTACACTTTCGGAGATCCGGGGCGAGATCCTAGAGAATTTACCAGGGGTGTTCGCTATCTTTCTGTAAGTTATTTTGCTTTAGTCAGGTTTGAAGAAGCGGAATTAATTGCTGATGGTGTGAGTGGAATTGCTTGGTATCCAGTTAAACAAGTACCGCAGTTAGCATTCGATCATAACCAAGTTTTAGAATATGGTTATCGCCGTTTGCGTAACAAGCTTGAATACAGTCCAGTTGCTTTTGAAGTATTACCGGAGGTCTTTACTTTGGGTGAGCTTTATCAACTTTACACTACTATTCTAGAAGAAAATTTCTCCGATTATTCTAATTTTCGCGCTCGGTTGTTAAAATTAGGTTTCTTATCGGATACTGGGGTAAAAGTGTCGCGAGGCGCTGGTCGTCCCGCTAGTTTATATCGCTTTGATAAAAATGCTTTTGCCCCTTTTAAGGATAAGCCGTTAGTGTTTATTTAGTCGTAAGTCTATTGGCTATAATACGAAAATATAGTTTTGAAACACTCTCGACATTCGGCGATTGAAATCGCTACTAAACAAACAAAGTCCGCCTACGCGGACTAAAAAATAAAGGGGATATTTAAGCCGGAGTTGGTATGCTTAAAAAAGCGGTTTGAACCGCTATTAAGGGAGTTCAACTAACAACTAACAACTAATAATAATTATGAAAATTGCAATTGCACAACTCAATCCTACTGTGGGCGATTTAACTGGCAACGCAAAACTAATCCTAGATGCCGCTAAAAAAGCGGCTGACGCTAATGCGAACCTGCTGCTAACGCCAGAACTTTGTTTAGTTGGTTATCCGCCGCGCGACTTATTAATTAATCCCGGTTTCATCGAAGCTGCGGGCCAACAATTACAGCAATTAGCACAGAATTTACCGCAAAATTTGATTGTCTTAGTAGGAACTGTAATTCCTAATCCCCACGCTGGGAAACAGGGCGGGAAGCCGTTATTTAATAGCGTTGCTTTGCTAGAAAATGGGGAAGTTAAGCGAATTTTTAATAAACGCTTGTTGCCTACCTATGATGTTTTTGATGAAGACAGATATTTTGAGCCTGGTGAAAAGAGCGAATATTTTACTATTGGAAAACATAAGATCGGCGTGACTATTTGTGAGGATTTGTGGAACAATGAAGAGTTTTGGGGAAAAAGGAGTTATGCTGGCGATCCTTTTTCTGACTTAGCCAAAATGGGTGCAGATTTAGTAGTGAATTTATCAGCTTCCCCTTACAGCGTTGGTAAACGAAAACTCCGAGAGGCGATGTTACGGCATAGCGTTACTCGTTACGGCAAACCTATTATTTATGCTAATCAAATAGGTGGAAATGACGATTTGATTTTTGATGGTAGTAGTTTTGCTTTAAATCGGTTGGGTGAAGTTGTTTGTTCCCTAACTGCTTTTGAATCTGATTTTGTATTGTTAGAATATGATGAGAATCAGCGAGATTTGTTGCCTAATGTAATTAAACCTCTCCCCGAATCTAGCGATGGAGAAATTTGGGAAGCGCTGGTTTTGGGAGTGCGAGATTATGTCCGCAAGTGCGGTTTTTCTAAAGTTGTGCTAGGTTTAAGCGGTGGGATAGATTCAGCTTTGGTAGCTGCGATCGCAACTTTTGCTCTGGGTGCAGAAAATGTCTTAGGCGTGCTCATGCCTTCCCCTTATAGTTCCGATCATTCTGTTAAAGATGCTGAAGAATTAGGTAAAAATCTCGGCATTACTACAGAAATCATCCCTATCGGCGAATTGATGAAAGTTTATGACAAAACTTTAGATCCTTTGTTTGCAGAGACAACTTTTGGGCTCGCAGAGGAGAATATTCAATCGCGGATTCGCGGTAATTTGTTAATGGCCATCTCTAATAAATTTGGGCATCTCCTACTTTCGACGGGCAATAAGTCAGAAATGGCTGTGGGTTATTGCACGCTTTACGGTGATATGAATGGCGGTTTAGCTGTAATTGCCGATGTTCCGAAAACTCGCGTCTATTCGCTGTGCCAATGGTTGAATAGTGGAGAATTGGGAACAACATTCCTCCCCTTACTAAGGGGGGGCAGGGGGGGTGGAATTACCAATTACCCTAAAGAGATTATCCCCGTCAATATTATTACTAAACCACCAAGTGCTGAATTGAAACCGGGGCAAGTAGATCGAGATTCTTTACCACCTTATGATGTTCTGGATGATATTCTACACCGATTAGTTGAAAAACACGAATCAGCTCAACAGATTATAGCTGCTGGACATGATGAAATGGTGGTTAAGCGTGTAGTGCAGTTGGTGATTAGGGCAGAGTTTAAGCGGCGACAAGCGCCTCCAGGGTTGAAAATTAGCGATCGCGCTTTTGGCACTGGTTGGCGAATGCCTATTGCTAAAACTTGGGTTCAGTAAAAATAGGCAAGATACCTGTTTTACAGGCTGCAATCAGTTATGGATGATCTATAATAGGATGTGTGGAGTAGAAAGGAAGTTGAACTATAAATTAAATTATTACCAGACCAAATAGGAGGATCAATAGATTGCTATTGTCAAAATTCCCAAGGATGGTTTAATGACTGAGGATAAAGATTGGATGACCTTTTGGCAGAATGAATAAAATAATATTTCAATGGGATGAGCAAAAAAACAAAATTAATCAACAAAAGCATGGTATTTCTTTTGAAGAAGCTGAATCAGTTTTCTTTGATGACTATGCCCTTCAATTTTGGGATGAAGATCATTCCCACGAAGAAGAACGTTTTTTACTTTTGGGCATAAGCTCTAAAATGAGAATATTAATTGTAGTTCATTGTTTTAGAGAAGAGGATTCTCTCATTAGAATTATCTCAGCAAGAAAAGCAACTAAAAATGAAAGTCAAGAATATAGGAGATAAAACAATGGAACCGGAATACGATCTTTCAAAAATGAAAAAAAGACCTAATCCTTTTGCTAAACAGTTAAAAAAACAGGTCACGATTTCTCTCGGAATTGATGTAATTGAATATTTTGAAACTATGGCTCAGGAAAAAGGTATATCTTCTCAGGAACTAATTAACCTTTATTTGCAAGATTGTGTTGTTTCTAAGCGGAAATTATCTCTAAATTAGCCTACCAACAACCACAGAAATCGGGTTTTTACTTAGAGACTGTTGGGGAAAACCAGATATCTCTAAAAAAATTGGTTTATCAAGGAAATCCGAGCACATTTTCTCTAGATACAATCCCAAAAATAATCTCTCTTCTTGCCGGATTTCCTTACAAAAATTTTCTGAAGAACTGCCAGCTTTGAATTAGGGTATAGATTAGGAAATATTGTATAATAAACCCAAAATCTAACATCTAAAATAGAATGACTAATATTGATGGTACTCCTAGTTTTGATTTTTTACAAGGAACTCTCAACAACGACACTTTGAGAGGACTTGCAGGTAACGATACCATCCAAGGTTTAGGGGGAAATGACTTAATTTTTGGCAATCAAGACAGCGATTCCGTCATAGGTAATGAAGGTGCAGATACTCTTTTTGGCGGACAGGGAAATGATACCTTTTATGGCAGTGAAGGTAACGATATAATTAATGGCGATCGCGGTCAAGATTTCCTGATTGGTGGCGAAGGCACAGATATTTTAACTGGTGGTGTCGGTGACGATCTATTTGTCCTCGACACCGCAGGCGCATCTAGCTTAGCTGATGCAGATAAAATTACCGATTTTGGCAACGGTAACGATCGCCTAGTTTTGACAGGCGGACTGAAGTTTAACGACTTAGATATTTTTTTGACGGAGGGTAATGCAGTTGTGAAAGATCGGCTTACAGGCAAATATTTAGCAGTTTTACAAGGTGTTAACAACCTAATAGATTCAAATTTTATCTCCTTGATTGGTGGCATAGAACAAGGTCAAATTTTACCAGTTTCTACTACTACCAATATCTCAGGTAATGCGATTGGATTGGAAGTAGCGCAGACTCCTATTGAACAAGCGATCGGTTTAATGTACCGCAGTGAATTACCCGATAATCGGGGGATGTTGTTCCCCATTGAACCGCCACGAAATGTTAAATTTTGGATGAGAAACGTGCCGATCGCATTAGATATGATTTTTCTTCGGGAGGGGGTAGTGCAAGCTGTAATCGCCAATGCACCGCCTTGTTTTGCTGAATCTTGCCCTACTTATGGGCCAGATGCGATCGTTGATGGAGTGATTGAACTCAGGGGAGGGAGGGCGGCAGAATTAGGGTTGAAAGTAGGCGATCGCGTTTTTTAATGGGAAGATTTTTTTATAGGATTTACTTCCTTCTTCCTTCTTCCTTCGTCTAAGTAGGTGGACATAAATAAACGCTATAAATTGTAAGGTGGGCGCTCGCCGTAACCATCTTCTTCTATGAGTTACAGGTTTTTTGCGGCGAGCGCCCACCCTACGTTTAATTATGTCCGACTACTTATATGAGCATCGCCAAACCCCCACTCCGAAAATTCCGGCTCCGCACCAGCGTTGTGTTGCCCTTTGTCCTGCAAATTGTGGCTGCTGTTGGGTTTGTTGGTTATCTCTCCTTCCGAAATAGTCAACAGTCAATTAACGAGTTGACCTTCCAACTTAGCAATAAAGTTACTGGTCAAATCGATCGACATCTGGAAAGCTATCTAGAAAAACCTCATTTATTGCAGGGGGTTTTGGCCTCAGCATTTCGCAATGGTAATTTAGACCCAAATGATTTTCAGGCTCTAGAGCGACAATTTTGGTCAGATATTAAACTAACAGATTCAGTTGACTACATTTATCTTGGCAAAGACAACGGCGATTTTATCGGAGTGCAGCGATACCTTGATGGTAAATTAGTAGTTAAGTTTCGCGATCGCACGACGGATTCTAATCGAGTAGTTTATGAGATCGAGCAACCGGGCGATCGCTTTGAGCAATTGCAATCTAAGCCCTACGATCCGCGCGATCGACCTTGGTATACTGTTACTATGGCTGCTAAAGCACCAACTTGGACTCCGATTTTCACCTCAAAAAATTTGGGCGTTTTACAGATTTCTCCTACTACTCCTGTCTACGACTCCCAAGGGCAATTGGTGGGAGTTTTGTCTACAAATTTGCTGCTAGCACAACTAAATCAATTTCTTAATGGCTTATCTATTAGCAAGTCGGGTGAAGCTTTTATCATGGAGAGATCGGGAGATTTAGTCGCCAGTTCAACTTCCGAAATTCCTGCGGTTAAAGTTCCGGGAAAAGAAGAGCCAGGGCGCTTGAAGGCTTTGGATAGCAAGGAACCCATCATTCGATTCACTGCTCAAAAATTGCAAGAACAAAGCAATACTTTGAACCAAATTCAAAAACCTCAGCAATTTCAGTTTGTGTTAAATGGTAAAACGCAACTGGTGCAGATTTCTCCACTACAACAGGTTAAAGGATTGGATTGGTTGATTGTGGTTGTGATTCCCGAAGCAGACTTTATGGCTCAAATTTATGAGAATACTCGTAACACGATATTGTTTGTAATAGTAGCATTGGGAATTGCGATCGCCATTGGCATTCAGACGGCTAATTGGATTACTCGTCCGTTGCTACGAATGTCCCAGGCATCAACAGAAATTGCCCAAGGAAATCTCGATCAACAGATAGAAACCAGTCCCATTCTAGAAATTGATATCTTAAGCCATTCTTTTAATGATATGAGTAGGCAATTGAAGGATTCTTTTGCTGCTTTACACCAAAGTCAAGAAGAGTTACGCCTTGCCAATGAAGAGTTAGAAAATCGGGTAGAACGGCGCACGGCTCAATTACGTAAGGAAAAAGAAAGATCGGAACAACTATTATTAAATATCTTACCATCTGAGATTGCGGAACGCTTGAAAAAAACGAACGAATCTCCGGCAGAACACTTTGAGGAGGCGACTATTTTGTTCGCTGATATTGTTGGCTTCACCAGCCTATCATCCCGCATGGAACCGATGGAGTTAGTCGGGGGACTTAATCAAATTTTCTCTGCCTTCGATCAGTTGACAGAAAAGTATAATCTGGAAAAAATCAAAACTATTGGTGATGCCTATATGGTAGTAGGCGGATTGCCTCTTCCGCGTTCAGATCATGCTACGGCAATTGCTAATATGGCATTAGATATGCAGGCTTATATGCAAAGTCTAGATAGCATTTTTGGGGAATCTTTGGAAATACGTATTGGCATTAATAGCGGGCCAGTTATTGCTGGAGTTATTGGTATTAAGAAATTTATCTACGATCTTTGGGGAGATGCTGTTAATGTGGCTTCTCGGATGGAATCTCATGGCAAACCTGGTTATATTCAGGTGACAGAGGCTACTTATGCTCATTTGAAAGATGATTATATACTGGAATCAAGGGGTACGATTGCTGTGAAAGGTCGGGGAGAAATGACGACTTACTGGTTAGTGGGTAGGCGATCGATTGAATGTTAATAGTTGAGGCAGGTTCTGGTTTGATTGTGATAATTGTGATAGGATTAGTAAATAATGGTTCTCTCGGCTAATCTCTCCCTACGCAATATGGATCAACTACGCCGCCAAGCTTATCTTAATCTGATTGAATTGCTACTGAATTGCCCCAATGGGGAAGAAAAGCAAATTTTGCAGGCAAACTCTGAGTTAGTTGATGCGGGGTTGGTACAGGTAATGCTAGAGAGGGCAAACAATCTGAGAACTGATAACTACCTGGATGATGCTAATTCTTTAATGACTCTTGCAGGGCATCTAATGGGTAGTTATGGCAATACAATGGTAGAGAAATTGTCACCCTCCATTTACCTTAAATTTTTAACGGAAGTGTTGCAGGTAACTTTAAAGGGCAAGGGCGATCCTAATGTAATTTATCCCCTGCTGCGGGATAATCTCAACTTAGTTAATGATAATTTGGCTGTGGCGTTGCGAAATTGGGCGAGGGAAACTTTGCCACACTCAGATAGCCAAGAAATCCGCATTTCTATAATAGAAGTTGTTGGCAATTTTTGCAATGCAATCCGGCAATTTCCTTTAGGCAGCAGGGCGAGTAATTTAGAAATTGCCATTGCAGGTTATGAAGTTGCCCTGACTGTTTTTACCCGTCAAGAATATAGTAAAGATTGGGCAGCGACTCAAAATAATTTGGCGATTACCTACAACAACAGAATCAGAGGCGAAAGGGCGGATAATCTAGAAATGGCTATTTCCGCTTATAGGGAAGCTTTGTCAGTTGACACCCGCGAGACATATCCTGAAGATTGGGCAATGACTCAAAATAATTTGGGGACTGCCTACGACCAGAGAATCAGAGGGGAACAAGCCCAGAATTTGGAACTGGCGATCGCCGCTTATTTGGCATCATTGGAAATTCGCACTCGCGAGAAATTTCCTGAAGAATGGGCAATGACTCAAAATAATTTGGGGAATGCCTACCGCAACAGAATCAAAGGCAAAACAGACGATAATATAGAACTGGCGATCGCCGCTTTTGAGAAAGCGTTGGAAGTTTACACCTGCGACACATTTCCTAAAGATTGGGCAAGGTGCCAAAATAATTTGGGGCTTGCCTACAGCAACAGAATCAGAGGCGAAAAAGCGGATAATCTAGAAATGGCGATTTCCGCTTATCATAAAACTTTATCAGTTTATACGCGCGAGGCATTTCCAGAAGATTGGGCAATAACTCAAAATAATTTAGCGAATGCCTACAGCGGCAGAATCAGAGGTGAAAAAACGGATAATCTAAAAATAGCAATTTCCGCCTTGCAAGCAGCTTTATCCGTTAGCACTCGCGAGGCATTTCCGATAAATCATGCTAAAACTTTATATAATTTAGGACTTGCCTACCGAAATAATTCCCAACTCCCAGAAGCTTACAATACCTTGAACACTGCAATTGAGACAGTCGAATCAATGCGGACTGAAATCATTAGGGGCGGCGAAGCTGACAGACAGAAATTAGCTGAAGAATACAATAGAATTTCTCATATAATGGTGGAAGTTTGCCTAGAAATGCAAAATAAAACCGCCGCCCTAGAATACATCGAACGCAGCAAAACCCGAAACCTAGTAGAATTGTTTTACAATGCCCGCAGTGTCCAGAAAAATGGACAGCCGATTAGTTGTCAGGAAATTCGCACTCTGTTAGGTGAAGATGAAGCAATTTTGGAATGGTATATCACCTTTAACGGCTTTAAAGTTTTTATTATTACCAGCAACTCCACCCAACCTGATATCTGGCACTCTTCAGATCAAGACTTGGACGCACTAGAGGAGTTTCAGCAGGAATATATCAATGAATACATCTATCAACGTGACAACTGGAAAAAACAGCTAGAAACCCGCCTGAAAAAATTAGCAGAAATCTTACACATAGATGAAATAATTTCTCGCCTCCCGGAAAACTGCCAGCGATTAATATTAGTTCCCTTCCGATATTTGCACTTGTTACCGCTTCATGCCTTAACCAGCCGCAGACTAAGGCAAAATGTAGAAGAAACTGGCTGTCTCCTCGATCTTTTCCCTGGCGGTGTGAGATATACTCCCAGTTGTCAGATATTACAATTATCTCAGCGGGTAAATCCGACTGGGGAAGAGTCATCACCCACAAGATTGTTTGCCATTCAAAACCCGCCTACTCAAAATCCAAAAGACGATTTACCATTTGCTGATATCGAAGTTGAAGCAATTGAAAAAGCCTTTAATTATGCTAAAGTTTTGATTCGGGAAAAGGCAACTAAAGCAGCATTGCAGGAACAAATTAAAGGCTTGCAAAATCCCTACATCGCCCACTTTGCTTGTCATGGCCGTTTCAACTTTACAAATCCTCGGAAATCAGCTTTAATCTTAGCTAGAGTGAAGAGGGCTACCGATAACGTTAACTTGGACGACATCACAGACTTGACGCTGGAAGAAATCTTTAATTTGCCACTGAGTAAGTGCAGTTTAGTAACCCTTTCTGCTTGCGAAACTGGCTTAACGGATATTAGAGATACCACTGATGAGTATATCGGATTGCCTAGCGGTTTTTTATCTGCGGGGGCTACAAGTGTGATCAGCACTTTGTGGGTGGTGGATGATGTATCTACGGCGATTTTGATGATCAAGTTTTATGAACTTTTACTGTCTGAAAGTCGGTCGCCGGTGGCCATTGCTTTGCGGGAGTCGCAGTTGTGGTTAAGGGGGGCAAGTGTGCAAGATTTGCTAGATTGGGCTGATAGTTCAAAGTTACTGGATAGCCAGAATCGAAAGAGGATTAAAAAGAGATTGAGGGGTTATAAACCGGAGTTTCAATCTTTCCAAGATCCTTTGTTTTGGGCGGCTTTCTGTGCCGTTGGACAATAAATGTTAGGGTTTCATGGTGGGTGGGGGCGGGTTTATTTAAGCTGTCGATTTTATTTGAGATTATTGGCGAACCCGCCCCTACAAGTTTGTCGAAAATGAGGCAATATTTCTGGTTAAATAGATATAATTTCTGTAGGGGCGGGTTCACCAGTATCTTTAATCTCCCATCTCAAAACTTCATAAACCCGCCCCGCCCATACTATGAAACTAAAACCTCTCCAACTAATTTTTGAAATTGTCCAGTTTGCAAATTTAAGCTGAAGCGATAGCCCTCCACCAATTGAATCACCAAATTATTGCCGATCGTAAAAAATTGTTCAGGAAAATCTGGCAAGCTGCGATCAAATCTGAGGGAACCATTTGGATTAAATAATAATATCTCATTTTCAGTCAAAACAGCAGTAACTTTTTGAATAACTGCCATCTGAATTAAGTTAGCAGTAAGAGGCATCGCCAAACTAAGGCGGCCACTTTCTAGGCAAATTGCTACTAATTGCTGATCGATGCCAATCCAAAGCATTTTTTGATCGCTTGAATACTCAATACTTAACTCAACTAATTGACTCCGCCAACTTAGCCCATAATATCCCAAAACTTCCCCCAAATCAAGACGAGCAAATTTTTGAGCATATTGGTGACAAATGATTTGCCGAATGGCTGGGATTTGGTCAAATTCTGATTTGCTAATCGTTTCAATCTTCATGGTAGCTTGTTATTGATAAATTAATGGTACAATTGAAGTAACTTGAGGATTTACATCGAAGTCACCTTCAGGATAAAAATATCGAACAACGATTGCCCCCGGTTTTTCTCCTCCTCTCAATTCTACTTTACGAGAGATGTTTACGCCATATTCATTAGGTTTTCGGTCATCTTCAACTTCCGGTGCATTTAATCCTTCTGCGAATATTTGTAATAGCTTCTCTTTGCCTCCCGCCACTTCGTCAATCCCTAGTATTCTCAAATCTCTTAAGTTGTCTAAAGACCTTCTAGTATTGCTAGGAGTAGAGGTAACGCGACCAAAAAAGAAGTCAAATTTACTGGCTTTGACCGTGAACCCCGCACCTTGAATTACTTCGTCCATTGAGGTCTATAGTTGCCACTCCTGAAAAATTGACACTTAATTATCTCTGATGATATCATGGAATTGTTACGCAAACAATGCCCTAACAAAGCCAAAATTCCTACATCAATGGAGAGGAAACACATTAGCCATGAATGATGACCAAGCTTATATATCAGCTTTCTTACAAGTCTTTGAAACTCAAGCAGACTTATTTGAACAAGTAGGGGCGATCGCAGCTTTAGATGACCTCAACCAGACGATATCCGAAATGGCGGATAAATCTGATGAAGAAGTAGCCGACGCTATTGCTAAATGGTGTGAAGATTATCCCGAAATTAGCAAGGCAATCAATTTAAAAGATAGAAAACCGGAACCAAAACCTAGAAATAAAGAAGGTCAAGAACCAAGGCTAACAAACCTCTATCCACAGTTACCAGAACACCTCAAAAAACGCATTCCCAACTCACAGCCGCCACGCTAATAACATGACTGATAAAATTTCTGCCCCTAACGTTTACTTATACGCTTTTCAACTCTACCATAACAGTGAGGGCAGCAATAATCCTCTGTGGCAAAAATGCGACAATATTCTGCGAAAATTTACCTATAAAAAGCTAACACATCATCTAAAGTCCCCGAAAAGAAGTCATGACCAGTGCGAAGATTTACTTTTAAAGACTCCTCTCGAATTTACCAGAAGTAATCCGCTGATAGAAGGTTTTGCCCAACCGTTACAAATTCAAGACAGTTATGCTTTATGGTTAAATATAGGTTGCCCAGAAGACGGTACTGCTGATAACTTAGATGTCAGCTTCATCAAAGAAATTAACCCGGAAAATATTTTACTTATCGACGGTGACGACAACTTTTTAGGCCAAACTCTCCTACTTACCGGATGGCTTACCGAGAATAACCTACCCGATAATATAGATTACTCTCTACCCTTTGCTGAACTATGCTGCAATCATATAGATTACTTTAAACCCATTGCCAATCAATGTCGCAATGCTTTATTACCAGGCGACTCTACACCTATTTTCTACCGTTCAGGTATATTATTTGGTAGTCCCATTTTTGAATACGGTTTAATTAGCGATATTGCCAATATTGCCAATTACCGCCACCTACTTGTCTGGTTACTTTGCGACAAACAAACTGATAAAGATTTTAACACTTGTCAACAAGAAATCATTGACTTACTATTTTACCGTAACAAAATCATCAAATCCTTTCAAGACAGCCGCAAGATTTACCACGACCTCGTTAAAAACTATGATGAGATAGAGGAAGACATCAAGTATTTACAGCAGCAACTCGCCAAAATTAGGAGTTCATTAACTACCGCTGACTTGGAAACATTGAAACAACAGTTAAAAGTCCTATTGGGCAAAGCTTTGAGTTATACTAGCGTGCTAAGGAAACTAGAAGCTTTTGACAATACAATTGCGATAAATCTTAACAATTACAGTGACATTTTGCAGAAAATATGTGATACACTCAAAACTGATAAGGAAGAACTATCAATATTAAATCACTTCGAGATAAAAACCGCGCCCTATATGCGATCGCAAATCGCGGGTGACTTAGGATACTTCAAACACGGGACAGACTTAATCGAAAGCGCGATCGCCTCCATCCGAGGTATAGTTGAAATAGAACAAGCCAAAAGCGATCGCGCCTTACAAACCAGAGTCACCGTTATCGGTGTAGGCTTAGGAGTATCAGGAGTAGCCGCCACCGCCTACCCCTACTTAATCAAGCAAGACCCGCCAAATCCAATAAACTTTACCCTATCCATCATTATCAGCCTGTGTCTGGGAGTAATAGCCGCCGCCATTGCCTTTACAGCTATTCAAATATGGCCCCATCTATGCCCTAAAAAGCCCCGAAATTAAACATTCAAATATCACACTTAAACTATGATTAAACTCGCAAATAACTAGCCCTTAGTTCCACTGGCTAAAAACTCAACCTTTGATTTTCAAAAATCAATCAACCGGAGTAATCTCTATCCAAACACCAGTTTTGTCAGCCACAGGCACATACTCAACACTTAACTTAGAAACGCAACTAATTCTATCATCCAGAAGTACTCCCGCCCCATTCATAGTTAAAGCATCCAGACACGCACCAGCTAAATTATCCAAATCAGAATTAGTGCGGTGCTTTCCCACAAAACGCATTAAAATCGACGCTCTTTTTATTGGCAATTCTATAGTTAAATTCAACTCAGATAGTTGACTATAAATTTCCACCTCAGCCATATTTCGCCACGTTCGATATCGCTGTGGCATAAATGTCCCATTCCCAGTTACTCGCGGCCGCGCTTTGGGGACAACGTTACCAGGAATAAAAAAGATGATGACTTCCCTAGATTGAGGAATATCAAAAACTTCTAATTTTTTAACATTTACAGTAATTATTTCCGGTGATGCCGATAAATTAACAACCTCTAAATTCTCAATTACTTCAGGGGTTATTATCTGTTTTTCCGATGTAATATTCTCAATTACTCCAGAAGTTATTACTTGTTCTTCCGATGCAGTATCTTCAATTATTTCAGAAGTTATTATAGACTCTTCAGATGCGATATCCTCAATTATTTCAGAAGTTATCATCTGCTCTTCAACTGCGATGTCCTCCATTACTTCAGAAGTTATTATCGGTTCTTCATACACTCTCTCCTCTAATTCTAATTCTTCATCTTCCTCTAGATAATCAATAGATTGCGATCTCTCAAAACTATCCTCCTGACTAGAAACAATAAAATTTTGTACAAAACTTTCCCTTTCAACACTTCGAGGTTTATCTTTCGGTAAACCAGGCCATCCTTTAGCCATTTGCATATAAGTTTCTGCCGTTCTTTGTGACAGATTACAATTAGCTTTTAGCCAAATTTCCCATTGTTCAGGTTGTAATTTTGCCTGAGCTTCCAACAACCACTCCCCAGCGTTGCGAGCGTACAACAGTCCCGCCATTGGAGAAGTCTGACACTGCTCGTGAGCACCCTTAATTTCCGCCCCCAATTCCTGAAGCGTCATCGGTAAAGGGGCAGAATTCATCAGCACTTCTAAGTAACTAGATAAAACTAGCCACAGAGTTTTTGCACCCGCCATTTCTATCTCTTCGCTTACGGAGAAAGGCTTTGTGCTGTTGAGTTGTTTGTTGAGATTGTTAGTTTCCACTTACTTAGATGCTCTTCCCTACTCAAAAATCATGCTTAAACTAAAAATACTGCAACAGAATAGATGCCGAAAGTGCGATCGCACATCAGCAATTATAGCCGAAGGCAGAAGATTTAGTTAACTACAAGGGCAGAAGGTAAAAAGCAATAAAAGCAATGGTTTTCGCAATTAAGAAGGTCAAGAGTCAGTTTTTAGGTATGTTGTAGCCACTTTAGCGCTAAAGCGCAACAACATACCTTTGCTTAATGTGCCAGTTGCCTAAGTCCTGGCTAATTTATTAAGTATACTCTCCTCGCCCTCAAACTCAACCAAGTAACTGTTCAACCGGAAAACCAATCAAATACAAAATTCGCTCGATAGTAATCTCTGCCCAATCTGGGTGGCTATTGAGTTCATTAGCCAATTCATAAACCACTTTTTCCAAAATATAAGCATCCAGTAATACTTGCAGTTCGTCCATAGATTTAGGTACAAAATTTGCATCGCCTGCTGTCATCAAATAACTCTTGAGGAAAGCAACACTAACCCACCCATACCAAAACTTAGCCCATTGATTCATTGTGGGGAGAGTTTCAGCTCGAATTATGCCGTTTTCTATCTCTTTACGGAGGGATAAAGTTGCGGCATAGTTGAAAGATTGCACCATCCCTGCAACATCTCGCAAAGGTGAGCGCTTCATGCGCCGCTCGCTCAAAGGACGCGCCGGTTCTCCTTCAAAATCAATAATGATAAAATCTTTGCCTGTATAGAGCACTTGACCTAAATGGTAATCCCCATGACAGCGAATACGCTGAGCTGTGATTTTAAGGTTCAAAATCGACCTGAATTTTCCGATCAACTGCTCTGGATGACTGAGGATAACTTGTGCCATTTTTTGTCCGTCTGGCGATAACTTTAAAAGCCCTTTTCTTAGTAGCAATAAAGTTCTACCAGTGAGATTTCTCATCTGCTGATAAATGGAACGCTGGTAAAAAGATGTGAAATTTTCTGCGGCAAAACTGGGATTCTCTAAATCCGAAGCTAAAGTTAAATGCAGTTCCGCCGTCCGCTGACCCAAAAGTTCGGCAGATGTTAAATAAGCGCCGATAAGTTCGTGAGCCAATTCTGGCATTTCAACTGATAGATTAGATACCAGCGAATTTGATGGCTGTTGCACTGGTAAGGGTAAAGCAGTGGGTAAATAACTGTCACCATAACCTGATGAATTGTCGTTAGAATGCTTTGCACCTACGACCATTACTTCCTCGAAATAGTGACTTAAGCTATCCAATGTATAAGACCAAGCATCCCTAGCTTCGGGAATAAACTTGTGCAATATTCCAATTGTAATCGATTCGCTTCCTGGGCGGCGGTACTCTAAGGCTCCTGCAACTGGGATATATGGTTGGAGCGGGTTTTTATCAGTTAAGAATTGCCCAATTTCTAGGTCGGGATTGATACCTTCCTCAACTTTGCGGAACAATTTAAGGATTAAGCGATCGCCGTAAACTACTGAAGTATTGCTTTTTTCTCCCTTAATCAAGCGGGGTTCAACGTGCGATAAGTCTTCTTCCGGGGTTAATTCCTTGGTAATCGTTGCTAGCAATTTACCAGCAGTGCCCGTATATTGACGGGAATTGGCGATCGCATCCAAGGGAAAGCTCAAAAAGTCTTTCTCTCCCCCAGCGTCAAATAGCACGCCAATTTCATCATTTTTGCCGATAAACTTGAGCTCTGCGATCGCCTGTGCAGAATGAAGGCTTTGTGATGGCTGGTTTTGTTTATAATTTGTGACGTTACCATCAGCCAATATCTCCCCACTATCCCCAACACTACTAATTTTTTCGTAGCCTAGAGGTAGCACATAAGTTTCGGCCATTCCTTCGGTGTAATCTACTTTTAAAAATACCAGATAATAGGTATTAATAGATTGTTTTTGAGCCGCTATTGATGATGACCCCAAATTTTCGCCAGCAAATCCAGAGGAACTTATCGGAATAACTTCTGTAATTTGTACCGCTTGAATTGTCCGATCTTTACCACCAAACCAACGAAAGCTACGTAAGTATTTAGGTAAAATAGTAGCAATTTGGACTCTGGATTTGTTATTGGGATTAAAAATACTTTCCCAATTACCACTAATAGTCAAAGTCGGCAGTTTTACTTGCGGTAATTGCTGTGGATAAACATCCGGTTTAAGTGCGATCGTAAACCAATAAAACGAGTGAGGAGTGAGACTGAGAAAGTAAGGATAATCGCCAATAGTGGGAAATTCAGAGCGACCAAAAATCTCAATTGGCACTGAACCTTTGAAGGGCGAGAGGTCTAATTCAACTGTTTGCACAAAGCGCGACAAATTCGCTACAACCAGGATATGTTCTCCATCGTAAATCCGCATAAAAGCCAAGACTTTGCGGTTTTCGGGATACAGAAATTCAAAGGTTCCGCGACCAAATGCTTGGAAGTGCTGCCTAATTCCAATTAAGCGTTTCATCCACCACCACAGCGAATTTAGGTTAGATCGTTGCGCTTCTACATTAATGGCTTCATAGTGATATTCTGGGTCAAGAATTGGCGGTGCGTATAGCTTTTGAGGGTTTGCCCGACTAAAGCCCGCATTGCGATCGCCACTCCATTGCATCGGAGTTCTTACCCCATTGCGATCGCCTAAATAAATATTGTCTCCCATCCCAATTTCATCCCCGTAATACAGCACGGGAGTACCAGGGAGAGAAAGTAAAAGAGCATTCATTAACTCAATGCGGCGGCGGTTATTTCCCATTAAAGGAGCTAACCGACGGCGGATACCTAAATTAATCCTCGCTTGGGTATCTTGAGCGTAAACTCGGTACATATAATCCCGGTCTTCATCGCTCACCATTTCTAAGGTTAATTCATCATGATTGCGGAGGAATAAAGCCCACTGACAGTTATCAGGAATGTGAGGAGTTTGCTGAATAATATCAATAATTGGGAAGCTATCTTCCATCTGCAACGACATGAATAAGCGGGGCATTAGAGGAAAATGAAAGTTCATGTGACATTCATCTCCCTGAGCATAATATTGCACCGCATCTTCCGGCCACTGATTAGCCTCAGCAAGTAGCATTCGATTCGGGAAATTTTCGTCTACGTGCTTCCGTAATTGTTTTAGGAAAAAGTGCGTTTCTGAAAGGTTTTCACAATTAGTACCATCCCGCTCGTACAGATAAGGAACGGCATCCATCCGTAGCCCATCTACACCCATAGCTAACCAGAAATCGACAGTATCTAAAATTGCTTGGCGCACCGCTGGATTGTCATAATTTAAATCAGGTTGATGGGAGTAAAATCTATGCCAATAGTAAGATTTTGCCACCGCATCCCAAGCCCAGTTTGAAGTCTCAAAATCTTGGAAAATAATCCGTGCATCTTGATATTTTTCGGGTGTATCGCTCCAAACGTAAAAATCTCGCTCCTTGCTGCCTTTCGGCGCTCTCCGCGCCTTTTGAAACCAGGGATGCTGGTCAGAAGTATGATTGACAATTAACTCAATAATTACTCGAATTCCCCGCTGGTGAGCGGCATCTAAAAGGTTTTGAAAATCTTCCAAATTGCCATAAATTGGGTTGACGCTAGTGTAGTCTGAAGTATCATAGCCATCGTCTCGCAACGGCGAGGGAAAGAAAGGCAGCACCCAGATAGCTGTCACTCCCAAATCTTGCAAGTAATCTAGTTTTTCTGTCAATCCCCGAAAGTCGCCAATACCGTCAGCATTGCTGTCAGCAAAGGCACGAACAGGCACTTCGTAAATGATGGCATCTTTAAACCACAAAGGATCGTCATTCAAAATTGACATTTTTGGTAATTGGTAATTGGTAATTGGTAACTGGTAATTAGCGATTGCCGCTGATTGTAGATAGTACAGATATGGGTAAAATTACACCCAAGTTGAGTTAATTATACCTGTTAATAGCTAGCTGTCAAAAATCTAACGCTCAGCTTAAGTAAACTCAATTTTATACTATACTTGCTGTTTTCAAAATAGCTAAAATGCTAAATTTTATTATCTGTCTTAAGTAAGATAAACACCCCTTTATTTACAAAACTCAAAAATTAGTATTCGCTGATACAGCAAAAGTGGAGATTTTACTCTTGCCTGTAGTTGTTGCCAAAAGCAGAACAAATATTAAAACCAAAATCAAAAATCAAAAATCTGCCAATCCTGATTTTAATAATCGAGTCCCTGTTTAATCCAGTTGAGGCAATCGCCTTCAGATAAAAATATTTTGGGAGCAGCAATATTGTTTAACTTACTTGGTGGATAATGATCGTAGAAATATTTACCAGCTTCTTGATAAACAATAATTAAATTGTCCCGATAAGTATACCGACACTTAAAATAATCATCCTGAGCGGCAATATCTGAATTTTCATCAAGATGCTCTTTGGCCACTTCAATTATTCCCTCTACGGTATTCGCACAAATCCCAGCAGGATTTTCCAATTTGTGCAATTTACCTTTATGACCTAATTCAGAAAGTAAGGTATAAGAATAAATATCTTTGCTCTCAACTATAGTCAAAATAAAAGGTACGATTAGATGCCCATTATAGGAAACAGACTTTTCGTAAAGAAAGCGCTTTACCATGACTTAATCATTCAGCTTAACCCAGATTTTGCTGATAATAAAGAGATGATTGATATAAAACTTGTTCTTGATGAGTAAGCAATGTACAATCAGATAGCGGGTAAGCTACACAAGTAACAGTATAACCTGCATTTAATTCCGACGGTCGCAGAAATTTTTGCTCGCTTTGATCGACTTCGCCGCTTACCAGTTTAGCAATACAAGCCGAACATTCCCCTTGTTTGCATCCAGAAGGCAGCCGAAGACCAGCTTCTTCTGCCATATCTAGAATATACTGGTCATCTGGTACTGGAATTGTCCGATCTAGTGCGATCGCAGGATTCACTAACCGAACTTGATAAACTGCCATTTGTGCTCCTAATAAGAAGAAGGAAGAAGGAAGAAGGATTTAGTTATCTAGGAGAGAAGGAAGAAGGAAGAAGGAAGCAGTAAAAAATACTTATTGTTGTAGCAAGCTTTTTATTTATCTTATTTTACTTTAAATTAGGTGAGTTTACTTATTAATATTCCTCTTGTTTAACTAAGATAAAGTCTAGATTGCTAATGGCTGATTGTTAATACCTAACAACTAAATCCTGTAGATTTGGCATTACCATAGTACTTTAAAATTTGGTGAGATAAAACCTCCTGATTAGCCATTAGCAATTAGCCATTACCCATTAGCCATTAGCAATTACCCATTAGCCATTAGCAATTACCCATTAGCCATTAGCAATTACCCATTACCCATTACCATCAAATCCTCCTCAAAGTAAATAGCGCGAATATCCTCCGGCAAATTTCCCTCTAAACTTTGATACCCCTTTTGCAACAAAGCTTTCACCTGAGCGGGAGAAATTGCTTCGCCCTCTGCTTGCAAATAAGCCGCAATTCGCGTCTCGCTCCAACGGAAAGTCTGAGCCATTAAAACAGTTAATCTTAGCAACGGAGCTAACTGTTCTAATGCCTGTCCGACGTAACACCAAAGCGGCGGTGGAGCCGATAGTAAAGAGTAATGAATCGATTCCACTGACGGTAAATCGGTCTGATTAATACAAATAGCTGTTACATTAATCAGCCAATTCTGAAGAGTAATATTCTCCCCTCCCTCTTCTGGGCTTTCACGGCGCAAATCTAGGCCACGCAATTCGTAGTAAATATGCCGCCAAGTCCTAGCAAATAGGTAATCAGCCTGCACTGGCGATCGCACTGAATGCCGAATCAGCGTGTAGACAATTTGAGCGTATCGACAAAAAATCGCCGTGAAAAATTTTCCCTGATCGGGATGATTTTGAAACAGAGTCAGCAACTCCTGGTCGCTGTTATGAAACAGCGATTTGACAATCGGATGGTTGGATTCAGGAAATTGAGGCGTTTGCACAATTTTTCTGCACTAGCTGAGCTAAAAAACGCTGATGCACTAGACATAATACATCATCCTTTAGACTTGTGGCAAACATCCTAGTCAGAATTTTGTAGAGAGGGTATTGCTTACCAAAAAAGCTAGAAACTCAAAACCCGCCGCAGCGGGTTTGAATGTGAAGTAGAGATATTAATCGGAATTCCAAGCTTGCGGGTCATTTTCTACCTGCACCGAGCGATTGCTACGGTTAAAGTAAATTCTGATCGTATTCGTGCGACCCCGCCCCAAATCGAGTTTGCCAGATTTCCAAGGCTTATACCCAGATTGGCTACCAAAGAAACTAACTCTATAAGTTGTAGCTGGCAGATAAATCCTTTCCTTAGAATTATTGCCGCTTAATCTAATTTGTTGTCTCTTGCCATCTCCTTCAATTTGAATCCTGACCTCATCATTACTGCGAGAAATGAACTCCACCGCTACCCTTTCATTATCATTGCGTTCCCGATCGTTGTCGCGCCCTCGGTTATCACCTGGCAAACCGGTATCTTTAACGTTTGCCCCTCTTAAATCGGTTCCCTGGAAGTTGACACCTCTGACCTCAGCTCGTTCCAAGTCAGCATTCCTTAAGTTAGCATCACTCAAGTTGGCATTCCTCAAATTAGACCTACTCAAATCTGCATCTCTTAAATCAGCTCCTCGGAGGTCAGCATTGCTTAAGTCGGCATTTCTAAGAGCAGCGCCTCGCAGGTTCGCACCTCTGAGGTTGGCATTTCTGAGGTCTGCTCCTTGCAGGTTCGCATTTCTAAGATTAGCATCTCTGAGGTCGCACCGAGAGCACTGACCAGTTTCTTTTAGTTTCTCGACATCTCGGCGATTTGCGGACTGAACTGGCATCGCTAGGCTGAGTGCGATCGCCAGCGTTGCAAATCCTAAAATAGGTTTGATCTTCATCTTACTGGACTCGAAATTTATTAATATTTCAGACTATGAGACGTTCGATTGGAGTGAAAAGATTCCTGCCCATCGAAAAGTATCATTAGGTATAGACTAGCCTCTAAAATAGATTTTAGCTTAAACGAGTAACTTTTGACTTCTTCTATCTGGATTATTCTATCCGGTAAAGCCAAAGTACTCAAAACCAGGCATTTATATCCTCAAACTCAGGAAAGAAATGCTCTAGGAGCCATTTTTTCTTACTTTTTAATCTCTCAAGCTTAATTTATCAACAAATGACACTTAAAACCCGGAAACAAACTAATCTTTTACTGCTCTTATTTCCCGGCACATTCTGGCTGGTGACTTTTTTTGTTGTGCCACTGCTGATTGTCTTAAGCTACAGCTTCTTAGAACGTGGCACTTACGGCGGTGTCACCTGGACATTTACACTGGCTAGCTATCAGCGTTTATTAGGCGATAGAAATAGTTATATTTACTTGGGAGTGCTGTGGCGCTCCCTCTGGCTAGCATTTCTTACCACCGCAGCTTGCTTGCTCATTGGCTATCCCCTAGCATTTTTTATTGCCACGCGACGCTCGCCGGGATGGAAAAATGCTTTACTATTGCTAGTAATTATTCCCTTTTGGACTAACTTTCTAGTACGGACTTACGCCTGGATAGTTCTGTTGCAAAGTAAAGGAGTAATTAACGTAGCCCTGCAAAGCCTGCAAATTATCAACGAACCATTAAACTTGCTTTTCACTCCTTTTGCCGTCACAATTGGTTTGATTTATGGCTATCTGCCCTTTATGGTTTTACCATTATATTCTACTATAGAACGTTTCAATTTTACATTAGTAGAAGCCGCCCAAGATTTAGGAGCTAATGACCTTCGCACCTTATGGCGGATCGTATTACCATTAACAAGACGGGGGATTATCGCTGGTTCAATACTGGTGTTTGTCCCGACAGTAGGTGCTTTTATTACACCCGATATTTTAGGCGGTGCTAAAACAATGATGGTAGGAAATCTGATTCAAAATCAATTTCTTAAAGCTCGCGACTGGCCTTTTGGTTCTGCCCTTTCTATGTTATTAATGGTATTAGTCTTAATTCCCATGTTAGTCTATTTCCATCTTTCAGAAGCAGAAAATTAAATAGTACGCGATCGCATATTATCCTAGCATTTTCAGCACTATCGGTCTTTACCATCAGGAACTAGCATCAGTAATTAGATGAATGACAACAAAATAAAATTAGATTTATTGATTCGTTCAATTGGCAAACTTTGGCTTTGGGGGCAAGCAGCATTAGGATTCTCCTTCCTTTACTTGCCAATTCTAATATTAATTATTTACTCCTTCAATACCTCCCGGTCTAATGCCATTTGGCGCGGTTTTACCCTAGACTGGTATCGGAGCTTATTCGCAGGCGCGGGTGTAATCGTACTCGGCTCAGCCCAAGGAACTGCTAACATTAGCGATGCAGGATTATGGGAAGCTGTAAATAATAGCTTGCTAATTGCTGCTATCTCTACCCTGCTAGCGACAATCTTTGGTACGATGATAGCGCTGGCATTGGAGCGCTTTCGCTTTCCTGGTCGCAGAATGTTGGAAGCATTACTTTTTTTGCCGATTATCATTCCTGAGATTACAATGGGCATTTCCTTGCTAGTTTTCTTTACCCTAGTATTTCGGCTAGTAGAAAATCTAATCGGAATTCGCCTTACTCTCGGTTTGCCTACGGTAATTATCGGTCACATTGCCTTTAATATTTCCTTTGTTACTATTACTGTGAGAGCTCGTTTGGCAGAACTAGACCCAGCTTTAGAAGAAGCAGCCTTAGATTTAGGCGCAAATGAATGGCGAACTTTTTGGCGAATCATTTTACCCTTAATCTGGCCTGGTATTTTCAGCGCGGCGCTGTTAGCTTTCACCTTATCTTTAGATGATTTTGTCATCAGTTTCTTTACTAGCGGTGTGGGTTCAACGACCCTACCTTTGTTCGTTTATGGGATGATTAAGTTTACGGTGACACCAGCCATCAATGCAATCTCAACTTTAATGTTGCTAGTTTCTCTATTACTTGTGGTATCATCACTAACTATCCAGAAAAGTTAAAGTAGTTAAAATGAGATAGAAACAATAACACCTTGAGGCACGGATACACAGTTACCTGTTTATTAGTCGGCGGTTGAAACCGCTACTACACAAACAAAGTCCGCCTACGCGGACTAAAGAATACAGGGAGTATTTAAGCTGGATTTGGTATAATTCCTTTTTCCTTCTTCCTTCTTCCTTCTTCCTTCTTCCTTCTTCCTTCTTCCTTCGTAATAAACTTATGAAACGTCTACTAACTTTCCTTCTGTTGTTTATGATTAGCGCCATCTTGCCTTTCGGCTGTAGCGGTAGCACTCCCAATGGTGCTGAAACGACCAGAGGTAGTGAAAAAATCCTGAGCATTTACAACTATTCAACTTATATTGCACCGGAAGCTATCGCGCAATTCGAGAAAGAGAACAGCGTCAAAATCAAATACGACACCTACGACAATAGCGATGCTTTATATGCAAAACTAAAGCAAGGAAACCCCGGTTACGACGTAATATTTCCAGCCGACTATATGGTAAAAATTATGGTCTCTGAGAATATGCTTGAGCCGCTTAATCTAGATAAAATTCCTAACAAGAAAAACCTCGATACTAAGTTTGTTAACCAATCCTTCGATCCCGGCAATAAATACTCATTTCCTTACCAGTGGGGGACTATGGGTATTGGCTATAATCTGAAAGCAACAAAGGGCGAAGTGAACAGTTGGAGGGCAATGTTAGACCCAAAATTCACGGGTAAAGTAGCATGGCAAGACGATGCGCGGTACACATTTGCAGGTGTCTTGATGTATTTAGGATATAACCCTAATACCACTAATCCCAATGAGATTAATAAAGCTCGTGACTTGCTGATCGAAAATAAGGCAATGATTGCCGCTTTTGTGCCCGATACAGGTCAAAACTTGCTCGCTCAAGGAGAAGTAAATCTGACAATGGAATGGAGCGGCGATATTTTCCAGGTAATGAAAGAAAACCCCGACCTACGTTTTGCGATTCCCAAAGAAGGAACAATTGTTTTTACTGATAACATAGCTATTCCCAAGAATGCACCGAATAAAGAGTTAGCTGAGAAATTTATTGACTTTGTTTTACAGCCAGAAGTCGGTGCAAAAATATCTAATTTTATCCACTTTAGTTCGCCCAATAAGGCAGCAATAGATCGGGGTTTAATCGATGAAAAAGACAGGAAAAATCAACAAATTTATCCTCCAAGTGAGATATTCTCTAAACTCAAATATATTGAGGATGTTGGTAAAGCGACGGGCTTATACGATCAAGCATGGACTGAGGTTAAGGCCGCATTTGGGAAATAAAATTGTTAGTAGTTAGTAGTTAGTAGTTAGTTGTGAAGTATTGATTGTTAGTTGTTCATTGTTAGTCGAGCGACAAATTAACAATTAACATTTACGCTTACATCGACTTGTAGGGTGCGTCAGTCTAAAGTTTTACGACGATGATAAAGATTCATATTATGATGTACCCTACCATCATGTGCCAGTTGCGAAAAGTTTGATATATTGCGTATCTTTGTTTAATTTATGTTGACACTTAACAACTAACCACTAACAACTAACTACTAACAACTAACTACTAACTACTAACCACTAACAATAATAATGTACGCAGTTGAACTGGCTAATATTTCCAAGTGTTTTAAAGACTCTCGCAAAAAAGATTGCCTAGCTGTAGATAACATCAACCTGCAAATTGCTGATGGAGAATTCTTTTCACTATTGGGGCCGTCTGGCTGCGGTAAAACTACCACTTTACGACTAATTGCTGGCTTTGAAATTCCTACAATAGGTGAAGTTTACATTCACGGGGAACCGATGAAAGATCGTCCGCCATTTCACCGCCCAGTTAATACAGTTTTTCAGAATTATGCTCTTTTTCCACACTTGACGCTGGCTCAAAATGTGGCTTTTGGTTTGGAAATGGAGAATTTACCACGCCGAGAAATTA
Organism: Kamptonema formosum PCC 6407; assembly: GCF_000332155.1. Taxonomy (GTDB): domain Bacteria; phylum Cyanobacteriota; class Cyanobacteriia; order Cyanobacteriales; family Microcoleaceae; genus Kamptonema; species Kamptonema formosum. The sequence goes on from NZ_KB235904.1 coordinate 2,076,286, forward strand.
AGGTTCGCGTTGCTGATACTCTGGCGTTGGTACAATTAACTGATATGGAAAAACGCTATCCACGTCAGTTGTCAGGGGGACAGCAGCAACGGGTAGCATTAGCAAGAGCATTAGTAAAACAACCTTCTGTATTACTGTTTGATGAACCGCTGGGAGCTCTGGATTTGAAGCTGCGGAAGGAAATGCAGATAGAATTAAAACGGATGCAGCAAAAGTTAGGAATTACTTTTATTTATGTGACGCACGATCAGGAAGAAGCTTTAACGATGTCTGATAGAATTGCAGTGATGTATCAAGGACAGGTGCAACAAGTTGGCACGCCGATTGATATTTATGAATATCCGAAAACTCGCTTTGTTGCTGATTTTATTGGCGAGACTAATTTCTTAACGGGGCGAGTAATTGAAAGTGGGGCGGGTAAGGTTGTGGTGTTCGTTGATGAAAAGTTACCAGTATTAGTTGCTAACGTAGAAGATATGCCAGTGGGCAAAGTTTTAACGCTGGTTGTGCGACCAGAAAAAGCTACTATTTATCCTTCAGATGATGGAGAAGATGGTTGGTTGGGGACGGTGGAAGAGGTGGTTTATATTGGTACTGATACGCGATATTCCGTGCAGTTGACGGAGCAGAGTTCTGTGGTGGTTCGCAAGCAGAATTTACACCGAGATGATTTGCGTCGGTATGCGGTGGGTGAGAGGGTGCGGGTGGTGGTATCGCCGGAGAGTATTTGTATTTTAGACTCGGATAAGTATTAAATTAAATCGGAGTACGAAAAATCAGTGAGAAGCAGGTGATATCATGTCCGGTTAAATACTTGTCATTGTTCGCTGTGCGAAGAAATCTCAACACCTTGCGATTGCTTCAGGATTGCTTCGCACAGCTCAAAACTGCGCTGCGCTTGGCTCGCTTTTGACAGATCGTAAGTAATTTGCCGGACATGATATGAACCAAGCTTTGGCTTTTTATTGGGTTCACCGCCAGGAAATAGACGGGGCGATCCCAACTAAACAAACTATCGAAAATTATTTAATTATTTCACAAACTGCTTTACCTGCTGCGGCAATATAGGCACTACTTTTTGTTGCCAAAACTGATTGAAACTCTGAGGTTGAACTCCTCGCCATGCAATTCCTATTGCTAAAGTTAAGAAAAATAGAGCTCCCAATCCATTAATTAAATGAGATAAAATTCCCGGCCCTCTAGGAGCAGATGTCATCTTTGGTCGATAATTTATCCCCTCATATTGAACTTCATCATCATGACGCTTCGATGCTGATGTTTTTTGTCGCGATCCTGGATGGCCCCCAGAAGCACCTGTTTTACTGAATGTACTCCCAGAAGAATTATTTTTGCTAATACCAGTTGTGCCCCCCGTTGTTTTCATTGTAGAAACGCCTCGCGTTGGCAATTTGCCGCTAGACAAATCTGTTTTGCCGCTTCGGGTTGGCAATTTGCCATTAGATATATCTGTTTTGCCGAAAGAAGTATTTCCAGTCTGCAAACGAGTCTGCTGGGAGGGTTTCTTGGAAGTTTGCGATCGCATCAAATTTTGCAATTTCTGAGTTACTGGCATTGGTTGTTCCCCTCTCTTCGCCCACTGGGACAACATCGCCGCCGTAATTCCGCAAAGGTTTCCCAGTCCCAAAGCTTGCATCCGCTTTAATAGTGACTGGTTATTGCAGACAAAAACTACTAGGGATTCTGGGTTTTCGAGAGCAAAACCATAAACGCACTGAGCGATCGCCACTACCATCCGCGTATGTTTGCTTTGATTTCCCCCAACAGCAGGTTCTAAATTGGGGTGAGTCTCTAAAGCATCTGTCACCTGCCAACCACTAGCGGGAAAAAATCGCAAAAATTCTCTAGCTAGTTTTTCGCGATCGCTATCTGCCTCATCTGCCAAAAATTCCATTTCCTCAAACACCACTTCCGGGACATAGCAACTTCCCGCCTTGGCATATTGTTGCCATGTTTGGGAATTAGTACCCATTACTACATCAACATCAAGAATTAATAAGACCGCAGGAAAATTATTACTCATAACTTTACACCCATTATTAACAGTTAACCGTTAACCGTTAACAGTTAACAGTTAACCGTTAACAATTTAGCTGCCAATGCCCAAACGTCCTGCCAAAGCGGGAGTTAAAGGCAAAAGCGTGGCAATCATCAAAAACAAAGCTAACAAACCCAAAGCTGCACGGGCATCGTCAGGTTCGCTCAGTTCGTTCAAACTTGGCCGTTCTAAGTTCCTTTGCAAAATCAGAATCACTATTGCCCAATATAATGCTAAAGGATTTACTAAAGATGCGATCGCTAATACTGCAAAGGTGGCAAACGTGGCCCTGCCGGCAATTTGACGGCCGTAGATCGCTTGGACGATTCTTCCCCCGTCTAATTGTCCGGCTGGCATCAAATTAATCGCTGTAATCACCAAACCTAGCCAGCCAATTACTACCAGCGGATGCACATCTACTATCGGTTGCTGCAAAGCATCTCCCAAAACTACCCGTGCTAAAGTTCCTACTAAAACTGAACCCTTAAAAAAATCAGCGGGGATTTGAAATAAACTGCCTTTGTGAGAAAGCAGGAAACCTCCGATCAGCATGGCGAGGGAAACAATTCCCCCTGCTGCTGGCCCAGCGATCGCCACATCAAAGAGGACTTTGCGGTTCGGTAATACTGACTCAAAGCGGTTGACTGCACCAAAAGAGGCAATTTGCCAAGTGGGAATGAAAAATGGCCATGAAAAGCGGACATTATGGCGCTTGGCGAATACTTGATGTCCAATTTCGTGAGCGATTAAAACTGCCCAAACTCCAAGGGCGATCGGCAAGGCTTCCGGGTAGCGTAGGGGTTCGCTAAAGAAGTCAAACCCAAGTAGTAAACCGCCTGTTTCTAAGCTAGTAGCAAAGGTAGCCCCGATCAGTACCACAGAGAGAATTTTTTGAGAGAGTGTGGTTTGTTGGGGATCGTTTTTACTGGGTAAAATAATCGCTACTGGTCTGCCGTCGGTATTGTCTACTAAAAATAGCCGATAGCGATCGCCTAATCTTTCCTGTAAACTCGCTGACATCCGCCCATAAACTACTTCTGGATCTCCCCGCAAGTTCCCTTTGCAGATTACGCCATCCTGAAAGGGAATAGTTTCAGTTGCAAAAAACGTATCGATACCAAAAATACCTTGTATTGCCTTCAGGTCTTCTGCGGGGACGGGAACGAGTTCTGGTTGTGGAGTTGTAGCGGTTTGTACCTCTGTTTTTCCTGGTTCTGAATTAGAGGGCTCTGACGACGCATCGGCGGAACTAACCATTTTTTCAGCCCGCGATCGCAGCAACGCATCTTCACCTGCCGCTCGTAGTTTTTTCCCTAAGTAAATGTACAATCCCGTAGAAGCCACCAGCATTAATAAAATCCCGGCCAGGTTGAGGTAAATCCCGACTGCAAACAAACCGAAGAATAACAGCCAAGGAGTCATCAGCGACACCGACTGCAACCAGGCTAAGATCCCTAGTTTGCCGAAAGGTAAGGCTCGGTAATACCCCCAACCTAAAATTCCAATGGCAATTAACACGATAATAATCGTTGCCGCGTTTTCCGATAGAGTAACCCCCAATAAAGAGCGATCGGCATCTACTGCACCTATCAGAAATGATAAATTCCTGGGAATATCAAATAGAGTTGGTGTAAACATATTCAATTGATATTGAGACGCAATTCCAATACTTTCAGCTCCCTGCATAAGTTTTTCTAGTAAGTTTCTCGGAAAGCGTGCTTGAGGCTGCTTATTTTTAGCTTTTTCTGGGTAAGCGAACTCATTCATTGAGCCATCTTAACCATTTAGTGATTCTAGTATTTTTCTTGTCCGCTAGGACGACGTTAACCCTATTCCAGATCCGTAGTTACTTACGACGGCGAGGTATCCGTTTTACCATCCCACGACTGTCAAATGAACCCCGTCACGGTCCTTTTAGTCGGGAAATCTACCGTCAACGCAACATTGTTGAACGTGCTATCAACCGAATTAAGCAATGGAGACGTATTGCTACACGATATGAGAAACTTGCTGCAAATTATACAGCCATGATTACGATCGCCTTTATCTGGTTATGGTTGTAGTTTGAAAACACGCCCTAGTCCCTTCTTCCCCTAGCCCCTACAAAAATTATCGGCGGACAATAAGAAACCCAGTTCGATCGACTGGGTTTCTTGTGATTTACCTTTCAAATTTGTTGTCCCCCAGATATTCAACAGGCCATTTGCGCGGCTTCACTTTCTAGTAAGCGGAGCAATCTTTCATCGCCTTTAGCTTTGGCTATTTGCAGTCGGCGGTCGAGGATATTGCAGAGATTGGCGCGGTGGACTTTGGCAATGTCGGGTACTGCTGTGCAGGCTTTGGCGCGGGAGGCTGCGATCGCGAGAACAGGCTCTACAACTGTCTTGGCAACTACCACTTCCGCTTCTTGAGTTCTTTTGGTGTTGTATTCTACGCCGCGATACTTCAGATTGTATGCCTGTTCAGGAACGGGAATATGTCTGGGATAACGGTAGTTCCAGCTTTGACCCCGATATTTGCCGCCGATTTCACCTTCAACCATCTCGACTGCGGAAATGTCGTTTTCGTAGTTAGTGCCGCGATAAGTCAGTTTCATATCTTTTGTTCCTTTTATGAGTAGGGGAGTGGTTTTAAGGTCTGATGTCCTTCCCTGATGAAAAATTTTCTTTCTTTCTGTATTGTATTTTACTGTTTTGCCAAATAACAGGGTTCGTTGACAAAATTTAATATTCCGACTTACTTTTAGCGAGGGACTAGGGGAAGAAGGGGCTAGGGGCTAGGGGCTAGGGGCTAGGGGCTAGGGGCTAGGGGAAGAGAGGGGGAGCTCTTGAGCAGGGGAGATGGGGAGATGGGGAGATGGGTAATTAGCGATTAGCCATTAGCGATTAGCGATTAGCCATTAGCCATTAGCCATTAGCCATTTCCCTTGTTCCGCTTCTTTCCCTTCTTTCCCTTCTTCCCCTTCTTCCCTAGCCCCTAGCCCCTAGTCCCTAGCCCCTTCTTCCCTAGCCCCTAGCCCCTAGCCCCTAGCCCCTTCTTCCCCTAGCTATATATCTCTGAAATTTGGCAGCTCAAAACGGCAAAGCCCGCTGGAGCGGGCTTGAAGGTAAGTTAGGGGTAGGGGGCGCGATCGCTAATGGCTAGCCCACTGTCACCTGATCGGTTTGTACAGCGGTTGCTCCTTCCTCAGCGGAGGCGATCGCCACCAGCTTATCTAGGATCTCCTGGCTTGGCACTTTCCCTTTAAGGACAACAGTGCTGCTGAGCTGAGCAACATAGACAGTCTCAATATCAGCAACTTCTGCATCGTTGTCAAAAGCGAGGGCCACCCGCTTTGCCAAGCCACTCTCATCAAAATTCCCATCTGGGCCAACCTTAGCTGGGGCAATAGATTGAGCTGCTGCTGCTTGCTGCACCACCTGCGTCATCGGTTCAGCGGGGGGTTCAGGCTTTTCTAGTCCGAATAGTCTTTTAAACCAGCCCATAGTAGTAGATATCTCCTTAAAAGATGCTTGTTTACAAGATACCTCTATGGCTCAGCACTTACCAACTCATAAAGACAGATCCTCCCATATTTTCATCATCAGTACCTAGCACCACGCCGCCTGAAGCTCCCGGTACGAGTTCAATCCCCTCTATTTTGTGGTCAGGCAAGTGATATAGAGGAGTAAGAGACTGCCGGAATTGGAAAATGCGATCGCTAAAACTGCCCGCAACATAAACCGCAGAATCAAAGGGCCCGTCATCGCCATTATCAGTCGCCGCTGACACGAAGACGACACCAGCCGCATCTATCTTAAGGTCAGAAATATGGCGCACATTTCCCGTTGGGAAAGGTACTGTCAACTTTGCAGAACCTTGTTGAGTAATTTGATAAGTAGCAAGATTAAGGACTCCCCAGTAAATAACCGCCGGATCTGCCCCTTGGCCCCGATGAGCCCAAACAGCTAATAATTTACCCTCGATATTTTGCAAACCAAAGGATTCAAAGTTGCTGCCTTTGGGAATATTTGGCAAATCAAAGACTTTCAGAACTGAAACGGTTTTATTATCCCCACTAAGTTGAATATGATAAACTTTACCTGCACTCGCTAAGGCCATAAAAGAATCTGTCCCTGGAACGGCAGTTAGCCCCTCTAAATCACTTGGTAGTTCTGTATTAGCGGGCCAGTTGACGGGGGAATATTGGGGTTGTTCTTTACCTGCTATTGTGACGATGGCGAGGCGGCCTTGATTTTTGTCTTTGTTGTCATGCACTATCAGGAAGGAAGAGGTTTCCTTTTGTTGGCTAACCAAAGCTATACCGCTGATATTGAAAAGGATTTCGCCTCGGACTGGTCGCCAGATTTGGGCAATGGCTAGCTGCGGTATTAGTAATAATGGGGTGAGCAGCAGAAGTCTGAGAAGTAACTTTTTCAATTTGTCTGTGTTTCACCTTAACGCTTTAATTAGAAGGGTAAATATAGCAGATATATCTTACAATTAAAAGCAATTCTAATCATCATTATATTTTAATGACTGTAACTGGCGATCGCATTCCCAATATACCCACCTCTGACCAATCTAGCCAACCAGATAGCGCAACTTGGCAATGGCGCAGTTGGGAAGGATTACCCTACCTAACTTGCAGCTTACTCGACTCTTGGCCGCACGGCTTCTTTACTCAAAATTTCTCCCCGAAAACACCCTCAGACTTAGTAAAAATCCTCGATCCCCAGGCGCAAGTTTACCGCGTTAAACAAGTACACGGCAATGCCGTACTCAAAACCAGTGAAATCCGCCCATTTTCAACTCCTGACGATAATGCCGCATCTGCGGGTCAAAACTCCTCTGAAATCTTAGCTGAAGCAGATGGAATCCTTACAGAGAAAGAGTTAGAATCGGTGTGGGTTTGTTCGGCTGACTGCGTACCGGTGTTGATTGCTGATGTGGAAACCGGACAAGTCGCCGCCGTTCATGCCGGTTGGCGGGGAACTGCTAGTAAGATCGTACCGGCAGCGATCGCACATTTTGCAGTTAATGGCAGTCAACTGGCAAATCTGCGCGTAGCTTTAGGGCCTGCGATCGCAGGTAATGTTTACCAAGTATCATTAGATGTAGCAATCCAACTCGGTAGTACAATTGCCCCAGAACTTGCTGATAATTCCCCAGACTTACTGGAATTTTTGCAACAAATGTCAGATGCGCCTGTATTACCCGATTCCCAACCCGGAAAGGTACGCTTAGATGTGCGACGGTTTAATGCTTTACAATTAGAGCAATTGGGGATTAGTTTTGAGCAAGTAGCGATCGCGCCTGAATGTACCTACTCTAACCCAACTCACTTTTATTCTTACCGCCGCGATGGACTCAAAAAAGTGCAGTGGTCTGGAATTGTGAGCACTCCAACTACTTTATAACCCATAAAAAATATAATTAACCCTTAACTACCACCATCAAATCTAGCAAAAGCACTCGGATAAGCCGCCCAAACCTTACCCACAAAATCTCTTAATTGCCGATGAGCAATAACCACATCCTTCCCTTCACTATCTAGCGACTGCAACTCAGTCAAAAGCGGAATTACCTCCGTATCAAGAGCAACTCGAAATAAACTTAAAGGCCACAGCAAATCCGAGCCATCACGCAAATCCCATAAAGTACGATCTTCATGGGCAACCGAACTGCGATCGCAGACAGATACTACTAACATTAATGGTCGTACCCAGCATAACCTACGTGCCGACACCACTTGGATTACATCAGCATAAAGGCACGCATCTCGAAATTCTAAACAGACAATCTGGCTAGGCCCAAAATTTGGCACAGAATCAATTGACACAGACATCAGGGAACAAATACATACCTTTAACAGTCATAGAACTCAACTCACTCTCGATCGATCCTTTTGAGAGCCGTTTCTAAATCAGCAGTTAACAATTGTGCATCCTTTTTTCCTGCACCAGTGCAATAATCAGCCGCCGACAGCGGAGAGCCGATCGTAATTTTCACACGAGAACCCCAGCGAGGAATGCAGGGATGGTAGCGAATACTCATAGGTACAATTTTAACATCCAGTCCTGGGTGACTCGACTCTGCTTGAATCGCCAGACGGGCCAATCCTGGTTTGAGAGGGTGAACTTGATTATCTTGGAAAATGCCGCCTTCGGGAAAAATGACAAACATTTGCCCATCAAGAAGAAGTTCTACCCCATGACGGAGAGTCGCAATCGCCGGATGCTTGGGATCGACTGGAAACCCACCCAACCGCCTGATAAACCAGCCTTGCAATCCTTTAACCTCATTCACTGAAACCATAAATCGCAGATCTCTGCCCGTAACGTATCGCCCAGTAGAGTAAGGTAGCATCTGAGAATCCCAGCGAGAGCGGTGAGTAGGAGCCAAAATTACAGGCCCTTCTCTGGGAATGTGTTCCTGTCCAAGCACCTCAATACTACGAAAATAAAAAGGCAGGATAAGGTAGCGGCCCAAAGGATAAACCAATGGGGCTAACCAAGGAGAAACGTGAGAATTAATAGATGTCGCCTTGGCAGGCATTTGTGTCTCTAGGGATGAATTAGTGGAGTCAAAAGTAATCATGGCAGTGTACCTCAAAGCAATCAAGCTTTTTTAAGGACTTTCTGACTCTACACTAAGTTTTTTAACAAACCCTTTGGAAGTCAAAAGGGCCACTTCCGCTATTGTCATTCAATTAAATCAGCGATTTAATCTATTGCTAGCTCTTGGCTTGGCCGCGACGCTTTGCAAACCAAGATTGTAACTGTTCCCGGCACTCAGACTCCATAATCCCACCAAGTACAGGCAAGCGGTGATAGGAACAGTCGCTATCAGGGATATTACCAACAGTCCTGATTGTGCCAGATTTCGGATCGTCCACTCCATAGACTAGGAGACCGATTCGGGCTTGTACGATCGCCCCAGCGCACATCGGACAAGGCTCCAAAGTAACGTAGAGCGTACAAGCATTGAGATGCCAATTTTGTAGAGCAATACCCGCCCCCCGCAGAGCTAAAATTTCAGCATGAGCTGTAGGATCGCAATCTCGCTCTCGCCGATTTTGTCCCTGTGCAATCAACTTGCCCTGACTATCCACGATCGCAGCACCCACAGGTACTTCCCCAGCCTCTCCCGCCTCCTGTGCCAACTTTATAGCTCTACTCATCCACTGGCAGTGAGTCAGGTAAATAGGAGCGTAGATAGGCCGCACATTTTTGTAGTCGATCATACTTGCGTCACAGAAAACACTTAAGATGGTTAGATTAGGTTGCGATCGTCGGGTGCTAAATCGACAATTATTTAAAATTATGGACACTTCGCTGATTGGCTTAGAAGTTGTTGAGCTCTTGTCCCGGATCAGCGGACAGAGGCTCCGCCCACAAGATGTCACCCCTCTAGTAGTCTTTCTGACTGCTCTAATTTCTATTTTACGGGGAGTGATTATTATAGATAAAACGGTTGCTGTTGAAGAAGAAGAACGGCTCCAAAAGACTCTTAAAGCCTTTGTCAATGCAGAGCGCGATCATCTTCAACTGATCCAGCGCATTCTCAAGGGAGTCGCTAAACAACAGGTTTATTTCAACCCTAGTGAACTGGTAACGCTGACGGCTTTATTTTCAGACTCAGAAAAATTGTTGTTAATTGCCTTCGGCTATGAAATGTCAGCCGCCGATGGAGATTTCGACCTCCGAGAACAGATGTATTTGCAATCCATTGGCCATCGGCTCGGAATTGACTATCGCCACACAACAGTTCTTGATACTGTATTTGCAAAAGAAGGAACTATCGACCCCGATGCTTTGGCGGAGGTTCAAAGTTTACTCGACCCCGCTGAGTTTGAGGCTCACAATCCCGTATTCGCTAAAGCTGCAAAGCATTTGGCTTCTTTGTTGCAGTCTAAGGGTAATAGTTAACTGTTAACTGTTAACTGTTAACTGTTAACTGTTAACTGGTAATTGGTAATTGGTAATTGGTAATCGCTAATGGCTAATCGCTAATCGCTAATGACCATCTCCCCTGCCCCCCTGCTCCCCCGCCCCCCCTGCTCCCCCGCCCCTATTCCTATGCAAATTGAATGGCAAACTGCCAAAACTTACGAAGATATCCTTTACCACAAAAGCGGCGGTATTGCCAAAATTACTATTAATCGCCCTCACAAACGTAACGCTTTTCGTCCTAAAACTGTTTTTGAACTCTGCGACGCTTTTGCCGATAGCCGTGAAGATAGTCAAATTGGTGTTGTTCTGTTCACTGGTGCTGGCCCGCATACAGATGGGAAATACGCCTTTTGTGCTGGCGGCGACCAAAGCGTTCGGGGATCGGGGGGATATGTAGATGAGGCAGGCATTCCCCGGCTAAACGTATTAGATTTACAACGCTTAATTCGATCGATGCCCAAAGTTGTCATTGCCCTAGTTGCAGGTTATGCGATCGGTGGGGGTCATGTCTTGCATCTAATCTGTGACCTCACAATTGCTGCTGAAAATGCCATTTTTGGACAGACAGGCCCAAAAGTCGGGAGTTTTGATGGGGGTTTTGGTGCAAGTTATCTGGCTAGAATTGTAGGGCAAAAAAAAGCGCGGGAAATTTGGTACTTGTGTCGTCAATATACAGCATTGCAAGCTGAAGCAATGGGTTTAGTTAACTGTGTTGTACCTGTCGAACAGTTGGAACAGGAGGGGATTCAGTGGGCTAATGAGATTTTGGATAAAAGTCCGATCGCAATTCGTTGTCTGAAAGCTGCTTTTAATGCTGACTGCGATGGCCAAGCGGGACTGCAAGAACTAGCAGGTAATGCCACATTATTGTATTACATGACTCAGGAGGGGGCTGAGGGGAAACAAGCATTTTTGGAAAAGCGCCAGCCCGATTTTCGTAAATTTCCTTGGCTCCCATAGGCACAATTTCAACAGGAGAGGAAATTATTCTCAAAATTCTCAATTAAAAAATTATTATAGGGCTGCTAATTGCACTAGCTTTTTAACAGCCTCAAATTTTTTAGCCAAGACTCGTCGATCGCTTCAAGTGAATCTAGCTTGAAATCTGCGATCGCAAACCGGGGATCTGCTCGTTCCTCTAGTGCTGGCACAACGATACATTTCATCCTTGCTGCCTTAGCGCTGTTCATACCCCGAACGGAGTCTTCAAACGCTACGCACTTGCTTGGATGTATGCCCAAACGAGCAGCAGTTGTTAGATACACGGCTAGAATACAAGTATAGTATTAAGCAAAAGAAAAAACCATGTTGGTACTAGAAGCAAAATTGAAAGGAAAAAATTGGCAGTACAAATTGCTAGAGGAAGCAATTCGCACTGCCAATTTTGTTCGCAATAAAGCTTTGCTGTACTGGATGGACAATCGGGGAGTTAGTAAAAACGATCTTCAGAAACTTTGTGCAACCTTAGCCAAGGAATATGATTGGGCGGGGAAATTAAATTCCCAAGTCAGACAATCATCTGCTGATAGAGCTTGGAATGGTATTTCTCGGTTCTACAAAAACTGTAAAGAAGGCAAACCAGGAAAGAAAGGTTATCCAAAGTTCAAGAAACGCGGCCATTCTGTCGAATACAAGCAAACTGGATGGAGGTTAGCTGAAGACAGGAAACGCATCGCTTTTACCGATGGATTCAAAGCGGGAACATTCAAACTCATAGGAACTCGCGACTTAAGCTTTTATCAGCCCGAACAGATCAAACGAGTCCGGGTTGTTAAAAGAGCCGATGGCTTCTATTGCCAATTCCTGATTGATGTAGAGCGTTCTGAGCCACAGTCGCCAACTGGTAAAGCAGTAGGAATTGATTTGGGGTTAGAGTTTTTCTATACCGATTCAGAAGGCAACCAAATCGAAAACCCTAGATTTTTGAGAAAGTCAGAGAAATCTTTAAAGAGATTGCAACGACGGGTTTCTAAAAGGAAAAAGGGTTCTAAAAACAGAAGAAAGGCTATCAATAAGATGGCTCGGAAACACTTGAAGGTTAGTAGGCAACGCCGAGAATTTGCGGTAAGAACTGCAAGGGCGTTAACAGTATCTAGCGATGCGATTGCCTATGAAGACTTGAAAGTGTCAAACATGGTAAAAAATCATAAGCTTGCCAAATCTATTTCAGATGCGGCATGGTCGATGTTCACTAATTGGGTTGACTATTTTGCCAAAATACGTGGGGTTCACGTTGTAGAAGTAGCGCCTCATTTCACATCTCAAGATTGCTCAAGGTGTGGGACAAGAGTTAAGAAATCGCTATCGACTCGTACCCATAAATGCCCATCTTGTGGATTGATTGAACATCGAGATTTGAATGCGGCTAAAAATATTTTGGCTAAGGGTTTAGGAATAAATACGGTGGGGCACACCGGAATTTCTAAGCTTGAGGAGATTGGATCTCTGGCTTGTTCTGAGCAATCAGAATGGGTTAAGTCCGGTCATTGATTCAAGAATCCCACCGCCTTTAGGCGTGGGAGTGTCAACCGATTGATAATCTGTTTGGCTACTGCGGACTGACTAACACCCGTCCAAGGAAATATGGCATACCAATGACTGACAACCTCATCAATACGCAAACCCATTGTTTGAGAACACATACTCTCTTTTAGTGGGACTCCCAGAGCGTTAAATATCTCCACTTCTGCTTTGCACATAGAGGCTCACTATCAATTAGTAATCCGTCCATATCGAAGATTACAGCCAAGTCCAGCATCAAACTTCCCTCAAGCACCTAGATTGACAACCGCGACTGTTTTGTTCTCAAGGCGATCGGAGACAATACCAGCCATTAGCTTTGTGTCTAACTCTTATCATCCTAAATTTCAAACGCATCCGATCCAGAACGCAAGTTATAAAAACGCATCCACCCAATTGTAGGCAGATAGATTTTATTGCCTTATAATTTTTTCTCTTCCTGGGTTGTAAGAGAAAGATTTAAAGTCCTGGTGGCGGTTAAATCTAGGGAATCCCGCACCTTGGAAAAATTTATTGAAAAATTTGTTAACTCTAGCTGGAATTAACGGCAACACTAATTTAATCTTTTTTAATCTTTGTTCCTTAGCTAGGGATTTTAGCTAGAACCGAGCGAGCGGGTTCCTGGGGTTCAAGCTCGGAAACTGGGAGAGCGATCGCACCCCGTAAGTTCACTTCGTGCTGCTGCGAGATCACCATCTCTTCTATTTCTTCCCAAACAGGGGCAAAGGGTGGGATCGCCAAAGAACAAGAAGCCCATGCGCTTTGAACCGGGACATTAAGCTGCTGGCAAACACCACCACGTCTTCCTTCTGGCGTATAATACCTACAGTGACGGCAAGCTGAAGTTAACGAGGTTTTCATAAAAATTCCCTTAGCGCATAATCTTCACCTTTTAATTGTGCAATGTTCTGTTTGTAGGTCGGAAAGTACCCAATCCTTTATTCTGTCTCGCTTAGAGCGATCCCCACACTAAAAGTAACCTTAACAATTTATTTATAATTCTGTTATATATAGAAATAATCTAAGTAAGTTCTGGAGCATGACTAGGAGCGAAGCTAGGCTGAAGCATTAAAAAACTAACGGGGATCAAGCCAAAAGTTAAACGCTTCTCTAAAAATATGTATCGTAAATGACAAATATTTTAGGCCGAAAAAGAGAGCAGTTATCAATTATGAGTTATTAGTTTTCAATAACTCATAACGATGAGGTCATAATTAAATATAAGAGACAGAGCGTACAAAAGCTGGCTACCTAAGTTTTTTCCCATCTACCTTGTGCCTTTGACCTAAGTCTTTTGTCTCCATCCTCCGATGCTGGTCTAACTGTTGACTACCAGTTAAGGTTAAATCGGGACTTAAACACAGCAATCCATCTGCCTCAAGTCCTGTCGGAAAAAGTAAGCGTAGTTTAGGCTGAAGTTACGCTCGCGGACACCGAAGCAGCCGAGTAGCCAAAATGAAACAGGAAGCCAAGGTAAAATCTGAGTCGTCAGATTTGAGTAACTATTGGTGGAAGGGCAACCCAATACTTTAAAGTTCTAAAATCGATGAAGAGGTGGTAGGAGTTTTTTTATGAGTAAGCGTTCCTCGGTTGAATCCCCGGATAAATTATCCTCAAATCAAATCAAGCCTGCTCTACAGGCTGTTATGGGCTGTTTAGACGTAAACCTGGAAGAAGAAGTGAGCCAGTATCGGCGGCAACGACAGCGATCGCAACAATGGGTAGCTCCATCTGTCAGCCTTGGCGCTAAGCCAGTCAGTCCCTCCCTAGATTTAATCTCTCCTGCGGCGACAGACAACCTAGCTGAGCAGAAGACGGTATTATCACCAGAGATGAAGCCCCGACAAACTATTCATTTCGAGACGCGATCGCCAAACTCACAACTAGCGATCGCAGACAACGCCGCAGATAAAACTCTGACATCAGCAGGCAGCGATCGCCTATCTGCCAAATCAGCTAATAGCCAGCGATCGCCCAATGATTACCTAGCATCTAGCGAAGAACTTCTCAAAAGTTTAGACGAGAGACAACTAGAACCAGAAACAGAACGAAGTTTAACAGCAAGTCTGTTTACACCCTTGGGATTAAGCTCAATGCTGCTGTTCCTGCTATCTTGCATTGCTCTCGGCTACACAGTCATCAATCCCTCAATTCTGGCTAATCTGGGATTCAACCGCTGGCTCAAACAAAGCAGTCCCACCCCTGCCGCAAGTCCCGTTAATACCGCAGCCGATAGCAGCAATCAGGCGGATCTCCCAAAAGCTCCCAATCTAGCTTCCAAAGAGTTTGTTGAACTAGATTTAAGCACCCTGAGCAATGTCAAACCTACTCCAAGTCCTATTGCTGTACCATCGGCTAAACCTTCAATACCGCCCGCTCCCAAGCCCGTTGCTGGGGTAAGTTTACCTAACCCAATACCACCAGCACCGGCGAATGCAGCTAATACAAACGACGAGGGCCTTAACAATCTCACCAGAGCTCTACTTCCGAAGCCATCGCCAACACCAGTAGCCCCCCGCCAATTAGCTCCGATACCATCGGCGGCTAAGTCGGCGGCATCCCCAGCAGCAACACCGAAGCCAGTTGTCTCAAATCCTGGCATCCCTGTAAAAGCTCAAGATGGTTACTATTACGTAGTCCTAGATTACAGCAATGAAAAATCTTTAGAGCAGGCCCGAACAGCAGTTGCAGATGCCTATGTTCGGGAGTTCCCAAATGGTGTCAAGATCCAAATGGGGGCTCTGGAAGATCCTAGAGCAGCCGAGCGTTTGGTAAAAGAACTCGAAGAAAAAGGCGTTGCAGCTAAATATTATCAACCCTGAGTTAGGGGAGTGGAAGATGGGGGAGATGGGGAAGATGGGGGAGATGGGGGAGATGGGGGAGATGGGGAAGATGGGGAAGATGGGGGAGATGGGGG